>DASRXR010001130.1:0-18472 GCA_035687405.1 Polyangiales bacterium | reverse complement strand
ACCCGTCCAGACTCAGTGAAACTGTAGGCCACACAACACTTGGACCCGGTCCAGACCCACTGAAACTGTAGGCCACACGACAATCGGACTCGGTCCAGACCGAATGCATCTGGCAACGAAGTTCGCGCCGGTGCTTCGGACGAGCGACCACCGAGAGCACAGTTGTTCAAACAACCGATCGGTACGGCAGACAATCCCACCCGGTCCAGACTCAGTAGAACTGTCCGACACACGGCACTGACCCGGGTCCAGACCCAGTGAAACTGTAGGCCACACAACACTTGCACCCGGTCCAGACCGGGTGAAACTGTACGCCGCACCACAATCGGACTCGGTCCAGACTCAGTGAAACTGTAGGCCGCACAACGCTTGCACCCGGTCCAGACCGAGTGAAACTGTACGCCGCACCACAATCGGACTCGGTCCAGACTCAGTGAAACTGTAGGCGACACAACACTTGCACCCGGTGAACCTGCACGCCCACCTTGCCTCCGTTGCGAGTTCGCCAGTCTCGCGGCGCGGGCTGCCTCATGAACATGGTGGGGCTGGGCGAAGCCCAGTGAGGCCGCTTCGGCCGCGGCTCTGCGACGCTTCCTTCACCACGACGCCATTGGCGACCGCCGCCCTTCCACTCACCCGAACGCATCCGACCGACGCCCGGCATTCACCACGGACGACACCAACAGATCGTTCGGCCCCCGCGACCGATCCCGCCCCCTTACCAAGCCACGAACGCGACAGAATACGCGCCGCCCGACGCTCGACGCAAAGCGCGTCGGCGCTCGATGCGTTCGAGTCGTCGCCAGTCGATGCCAGCGCCAGCCCGTCTCGAGAGTCCCGAACCGGGAGGGCTAGCGACCGCTGTGCCGCTGCAACCGCGCGCGTCCCGACCCGCAAACAGGCCCGACTTAGAGGACCGACCGCAGCCGACGACGGCGCCGACCCAAGAGCAGGGGCAGAGCCACCAACGCTTCTCGAACGCGGCGCTTCCGCCCGCGATGTTCGAGTCGTCACCAGTCGATGCCGCCGCCAGCGACGTCTCGAGAGGTCCAAACCGGGAGAGCTAGCGACCGCGGTGTTGCAACCGCGCGCGTCCCGGGCCCGACAGGACCGACCTAGCGCACGGCCCGCGCCCGACAGCGGCGCCGACCCAAGCACACGGGCAGCTGCACGTGCAGAGCCACCAACGCTTCTCGTACGCGGCGCTTCCGCCCGCGATGTTCGAGAAGCGAATCGTCGGCTGCCGATCCGGCGTCGCAATCAGCTCGGGTCGTCGCCAGTGGATTCCAACGTCTGCTCGTCTCAGAACGCTCGAATCAATAGAGCTAGCGACTGTCGGTGCATTCGCAACCGCGCGCGTCCCGACCGCGACAGGACCGACCTAGCGGACATCCCGCAACCGACAGCGGCGCCGACCCAAGCACACGAGCAGCTGCACGTGCAGAGCGACAAGCCGTCCCTGGCGCGTCGCTCCGCCCGCGAAGGCGGACCGCAGCCGACAGCTGCACCATCTGCACGGCCGTAACAGCGACCAACCTCAAGCAGGCGCTTGATTCACCAAACCTGCAGGCTTCGCCGACTTACCACCCAACAACAGACTCGGCTTCCGACCCATCCCGATCAACGCGGCGATTCGGATCGCGTGCTCCAACACGTACGGCAAACTGTAAATCCCGCCGTGCACCTGCTGCGACAACAAACCCGCCGCCTTCTTCCTTACGTCCGTCGGCTGAACACCGGCGGCTCCCGGAGACGCTGGATTCAACAAGTCGTGCAGAATCAACAAGCCACTCAAACCTCTCGTCTCCACCGGATCGAAGATCCGCACACCAAAGTGCGGGGCTCCAATGAACGCCGCCTGGAACAACGGATGCGCCAATGAACGCGTCCGCGTGATTCCCGCAACATTCGCGCTCACCGTCAACGGACGACGCTCCGTCGCTGCCAAATCATTCCCGTAAACCGCAAAGGTCTCCGCCGCCGCTAGCTTCGCGATGTACTGCGCCGCCTGATAACTCAAGCCCTGAATCGACACGGTCGCTCGCGCAACCGCCGATCCATGGTGCGCAATGTGCCCCGGCGCACCCAAAATCCCAGTTCGCCACAACGCAGCCTTCCACCGCGCTCCGTTACGCAAGCCGGATCGCGCAGCCTCCAGAGACTCCGGTTGCAAACTCGCTGCAGTCGTCGGCGACACCAACATCGTCACCGACTTCAACAGCTCCGCCGGCAGATGCGTCGCAATCGCTGTCATCGCCGACCCGAGCCGCCACTCCTGGCTCGAGCCCGACGCGTACGCAAACATGCTCAAATGCACCGGCCCGTGCTCTTGCGCGAAAGCCCGAATCGCCGCCAACACTTCGCGCGGCTGCTCCAGCAAGTTCCCACTGTTGCTCGGCGTGACCAACGTGCCGGTCAACCCGGCCGAGTTAACCAGCAGTTGCGCGGAGTCGGCCACGTCGATGAACAACACACGCGCACCCGCACTCAGCAGCAACCGCGTCGCCGCGAGTTCTGCGCCCGCACCGAGCACCACGAAGTTCTGCCCGCGCAGATCGAGCGACCCACCCTGTGACTCGATGTACTCCACGATCCAATGCAACGCATCGCGCGCCGCCTTCGTCATGTGCTGCGCTTCAGCCATCCGATCCGCGAGCGCACACACACTGCGACCTCGATGAATTTGCCCGTCGAACGTCAGTTCAGGACGGAAGCCGTCACCTACACCCAGCTCGAGGCTCGTCAGCGAAGGCGTCTCCGCACTCGTCGCCAGATACTCGTCGAGAGGAATCCTCCGATCCGGCTCGGCAAACTCGAGCGACCCCTGACTCTTCTTTACGAGGAAACGCGCAATGTCGACGCGCTCCGGCGCCACCACACGCGCTGATTCGAACCGCGCGAGGATATCGCCGTACTCACGCTTGAACGGCCCCGAGCTACGCGGAAGCTCGACCGCACCGAGCGCACCGGGAAACTCCGCAGCGGCCTGCGTCAACAAAGAGTGGAAAAGGCTGGAGCCAGTGTGCCCAGTAGGCAGCACCACACCCCGCGTAGGTCGTTCCTCGTGTTGAGCCACGCTGCTTCTTCGCTGGAAACAGGCGGTCCAAGCAAGGAATATCTGGGGCCAGTAACCGCCTCTCAGCGGGCCCCGAAGCCCCTTCGTTTCCCAAAAACTCGCTCAGAAACGAACTGCACCCCTTCCGCGTGCGTCTCAGGGCCTTACGTGGCAAACGTAGCCAATCCAAGCACACTCTCTATGGGGCGTTCCTGCGGGGTGTCGCAGTCTGTCACTTTTGGCAACGGCAGAGTTGCGCGTACCTCCGAAGTGCAATGATCTCCGGACCGCGTTTTGAAGTACCTCCTCCATCGTATCGCGTTGACAAGCCTGCCCCGCCGGCCCTCGTGTCGCGCGGCCCAGGAGAACGCACATGACTGAGCGAGCGCCGAGCCCGGTGATCCTCAACGTCAACGACAGCGAAGAACCGCTGTACGTCGTCACGGTGATCCTGCGCGCGGCGGGCTACCGTGTGATCGAAGCGAGGACCGGCCAGCAAGCACTCGACATGCTCGAAGAGCACACGCCGGACTTGCTCGTGCTCGACATTCGCTTGCCCGACATCAACGGCCTCGAGGTCTGCAAACGTATCCGCGCAAACCCGAAGACGTCGAACATCAAAGTCCTGCACACGTCGGCGACGTACGTCTCGCTCGACAACAAGGTGCAGAGTCTGTCCGGTGGCGCTGACGCGTACCTGACCCAGCCGTTCGAGTCCGAAGAGCTGATCGCGACCGTCCAATCGCTGCTGCGGCTACGGGCGGCGGAGTTCGAGCTTCGCGCAGTCGCAGAGCAACTTCGCGAAGCCGATCGGCGCAAGGACGAGTTCCTCGCGATGCTGGCTCATGAGCTTCGCAACCCGCTCGCCGCAATCTCCGCATCACTGCCTCTCATGACACGGCGCGCCCCCGAAGACGTCGCAGAGCACCGAGCGCGCGAGGTATTGTCGCGACAGACAAACCATTTGTCGCGCATGGTCGATGATCTGCTCGACGTCGCTCGCGTCACCCAAGGCAAGATCTCACTCAAGCAAACGCAGCTCGATCTGCGCGCGCTGCTCGAGCGCGCGGTCGACAACGCGCGCCAAACGAAGAGCGGTCCACGTCACCAAATCCTCGAGTGCACGCTGCCGCCCACACCAGTCACCGTGAACGGGGATGCGACGCGGCTCGAGCAAGTGCTGATGAACCTGCTCGACAACGCGAGTAAGTACACTCCGGATGGCGGGCGCATTCAGGTCTGGCTACACGCGCGCGAAGGCACACACGGTCCAGCCGCACACGTGCTCGTGCGCGACAATGGTGCGGGCATCACGCCAGACGTGCTGCCGAAAATCTTCGCACTCTTCATGCAAGCAGACGTACCGATCGCACGGTCGCTCGGCGGTTTGGGCGTAGGGCTCACGATGGCTCAAACGCTCGTGAGCTTGCACGGCGGGACGATCACAGCGTCGAGCCTTGGGCGCGGCCAGGGAAGTGAGTTCGAAATGATCCTGCCGGCAGTTACCGCAGATACGTCGGTCGAAGCCACGAATGGGCAGGATCGCATGACGCCATCGGAGGGTCGTTTGAAGCGCCGGATCTTGCTCGTCGAAGACAACAGCGATGCACTGGAAGTGCTGACAGATTTGCTCGCACTCTGGGGTCACGAAGTGCAGGCCGCTTCCGATGGGCTGAGTGCCGTCGATACCGCGCTCTCCATGCTGCCCGACATCGCGTTCATCGACATCGGGCTGCCCGGAATCGACGGCTACGAAGTTGCGCGACGAATTCGTGCCGATCCCAAGGGCAGAGACCTCAAGCTGGTTGCGCTAACAGGCTACGGCGCACCAGAACAGCGCGCGCAAGCCGCCGATGCTGGGTTCAACCTGCATCTCGTGAAGCCGGTCTTGCCGGACGGTCTCGCACAGCTTCTGAACGCAGACTGAGTTACGCGGAGACTTGCAGCTCGAGCGCACAATCGAGGCGCGCAGCCCAGTGCTCGAGCTCGCTCGCGGTCTCGCGTAAGCTGTCGGCGTCGGTCGCGAGCTCCGCCGTTTGGCGACGCAATCGATCGAGCGCGCGCCGCAGACGGCTGCGAACCGTCGCTTCCGGAACGCACAACGCAGCTGCGATCTCGGGGCCGGTCAAACCGTCGAAGAAGTAGAGCTTCAACACCGCCTGAAAGGTAGCCGGCAGCGTTCGCAACACTCGCAGCACGAGCCGCTCGTCCTGCTTGCGGACGAGCTTCGCCGTCGGCGAAGGATCGTGCTCGGCGAGGTCGTGCCACTCCGCACCGCGCGTGTTCTGCCCTCGCCGATAGTGCGCGTACAGCTGATAACGCGCGATCTGGAGAAGGTAAGTGCGAAAGCTCGCTTCGCCGCGAAACCGCGCGCGACCTTCCACACATGCGAGCAGCGTTTGTTGCATCAGGTCGTCGACCGAGCCGATCGCGCGCCGCCGCAAAAACGCATAGAGCGCATCGAAGTGGCGTTCGAGTAGCAGCGCACCGGCATCGCGATCGCCTCTGCGCCAGCGATCGAGCAACTCGAGATCTGCTGCATCCCCCAACACCGAACAAACCTACTCTGCACCAGGTATCGCGACAAGGAACACTTGCGTGTTGTCACGCGCGATCTCTCTCGTGATCCGCGCGTCAGTAGTGTCGGCCGCGATCCTCTCGCCTACCCGATGTCGAGAACTTGACATCGAGCGATCGAGGACTTTCCATCGCCCCATCCCAACGGGCGTGGCGACCTTCGACACCGCTGCGTTCTTATCTTTCAAACCCCCATCGGGAGTCGACCATCGTGATTCAATTCACCGACACACATTCCCTCGCGCAAGTTAATGCCGCGAGACTCGGACCCAATCACGGCTATCGGATCGAAGGTGACATCGCCTTACTCCATGCCGACATCGCCGTATCGAGCGCTCAGCGCTCGCAATGGGCACTACAACTCTGGGCGTGCGAGCGCCCATTCAGCGGTGGAACGTTGCAAGGCGTAAAAGTCGCCGAAGCTGCGCTGCCGCTCGCAGATGCATCCGAACCGCAGCGTTTGGACGCAGAAGCACTCGCCCGCGTTCCAGGTGGACAGCGCGACTATTCGATGGTTTTGGTCCTGGCGTCCGGTTCGAACGGCGCTTTCGATCAAATCCACGACTTCGCGAACTACCCGGCGCGCGAGCGTTTCATCACGCCGCACCTCGACGGAAGCGTCGGTTATCAGGTCGACGGATCTGAGGTCGTGCTGCACGCGGACGGTATTCGGAACCCACGCACTGCCGACAACCTGAGTGGTTCGCTTGCGCTCGAGCTGTGGGGCGTAGAGGACACGTATCACGGTGGTCCCATCGAGAGCGGAAGTTTGCTCGCGACCGCGGACATCGGACGGATCGCGGGTGATAGCTCGATCGTGTCGTTCGAGGAGCGCGTGAGGTTCAACACGCCGGCGGCTGGCCGCTGGAACATCGTGTTGATGCTTCGCGAGTGGGCTTCGGCCGGATACGTCACGCGCGACTTCTGCACGTTCGGACAACAGTACGTGGTGTCGGAGTCGAGAGTTGCCCTCGAACCACAAGCTGCGGTCGAACCAGTGGCCGTGGAGCCAACGGCCGAGTTGAAGGTGGAAGCACCCGCGCCGGTCGAAGCCAAGATCGAAGCACCCGTGCCGGTCGAAGCCAGGATCGAAGCGCCCAAGTCGGTCGAGGCCCCGAAGGAAGCCCTGAGAACGATCGAGGCCCCGAAGGCCGTCGAGGCGAAGTTCGAAGCCCCGAAGGTCGCCGCTCACGTGAACGGCACGAATGGTTCGGCCCTGCCGCAACCACTCGCCAATGCGCTGGCGAAGGCTGCGGAAGCGGTGAAGCCCGTCGCCGCTCCGGTTGCCAACACTAACGTCGCCTCTGCCGCTCCGGTCGCGAGCGTCAAGGACGCGGCCCCGAGCGCGGCGAACACGAACGCTGTCAGCGCCGTCAAAGAAGGCGTCGTGTCGATCATGCGTTCGAGCGTCGAAGACATCGCGCAGCTCAAGGGCCTCACGCGCAAGATCGCGGTCGAGGTCGTGAAAGGCCGCCCGTATGCGAGCCTCGATGAGCTCACGCGCGTGCGCGGAATCGGACCGAAGCTGCTCTCGAAGCTACGCTCGCAGATCACGCTCTGAAGTTGGCTCGCTAACTTAGTAGCCCGACGAGGCGAGGGTTCGCGCGATGCGACCCTCGCCTTCTCTAATTTTCGGGCATGTGAACCTCGTGAACCTCGCGAACTAGTCGACGTCGTACGCGAAGTCGCCGTCCTTCACCGTCACCGCGACCTTCTTCAGCTGCTGGCCGGCAAGCATCCGATTCAGCAGCGTCTGGCTGATATTCGGCAGCAGCGTGTTCGTCAGCAACGCATCGACCATCCGCGCGCCACTCTCGAGCTCGGTGCAGCGGCTCGCGATCAACTCGAGCACCGAGTCATCGTACTGCAGCGGCACGCCGTGGCCGGCCTGCAAACGCTTCGCGATCCGATCGAGCTGCATCTTCACGATACCCGCGATCATCGTGTCGCTCAGCGGGTAGTACGGAATCGTCACGATGCGGCCCAGCAACGCAGCCGGGAACACTTCGAGCAACGGCCCGCGCAACGCCTTTGCGATCGTCTCCGGATCGGGCGCGCCTTGCGAGCTCTTGCACATCGCCATGATCAGCTCGCTGCCGACGTTCGACGTCAGCAAGATCAACGTGTTTTTGAAGTCGATCTTGCGGCCCTCGCCGTCTTCCATCCAACCCTTGTCGAACACCTGGAAGAAGATCTCGTGCACGTCCGGGTGCGCCTTCTCGACCTCATCCAGCAGCACGACGCTGTACGGCTTGCGGCGCACGGCCTCCGTGAGAATGCCGCCCTCGCCGTAGCCCACGTATCCAGGCGGCGCGCCTTTCAGCGTCGAGACGGTGTGCGCCTCCTGAAACTCGCTCATGTTGATCGTGATGAGGTTCTGCTCGCCACCGTAGAGCGTCTCGGCCAGCGTGAGCGCCGTCTCCGTCTTACCGACACCGGACGGACCCGCGAGCATGAACACACCGATCGGCTTGCTCGGATTCTCGAGACCCGCCCGCGACGTTTGAATGCGCCGCGCAATCATCTCGAGCGCATGCCGCTGCCCGATCACACGCGCACTCGCGACGTCCGCCAACTTGAGCACGGTCTCGATCTCGTTCTTCACCATGCGACCGACCGGAATCCCGGTCCAATCACCGACGACTGACGCTACGGCCTGCGTGTCGACCGACGGCAAGATCAGCGGAGCATCGCCCTGGATCTGATCGAGCTCGGACTGCAACCCGCGTAGCTCGAGCAGCAACCGCGGCCGCTGCTCCTTGTCTTCAGGCTCCGCCAATGCCGGTGAAACGGCCTTCGGAGCCTTCGCTTCAGGTGCCTTCGCCTCCACCGCGCCTGCAACAGGCTTCGTCCCAGCGGCGGCTTCGCCCTCGTCACCGACCTTGCCGGTACCTTTCCGCAACTCTGCGCGGATGTTGAGGATGCGATCAACCAACGCCTTTTCGGACTTCCAGCGCGCTTCGAGCTGCGTCAGCCGCTTTTGCTCTTCGGCCAATTGCGAGCTCGCCTTGGTCTCTCGCTCGCCCACCTCGATACCGACCGCACTCTCGCGCGCCACGATCTCGAGCTCCGTGTTCAGCGCTTCGATGCGCCGGCGGCTGTCTTCGACCTCGGCCGGGACCGCGTGCTGGCTGATCGCCGCGCGCGCACACGCCGTGTCGAGCAAGCTCACCGCCTTGTCCGGCAACTGCCGCGCCGGGATGTAGCGATGGGACAGCTTCACCGCCGCTTCGAGCGCCTCATCGAGCAACTGCACCCGGTGATGCTTCTCGAGTGCATTCGCCAAACCGCGCATCATCTGCAGCGCTTTGTCTTCGCTCGGCTCACCGACTTGCACGACTTGAAAGCGGCGCGTCAGCGCAGGGTCCTTCTCGATATGCTTCTTGTATTCGGCCCAGGTCGTCGCGGCGATCGTTCGCAACGTTCCGCGCGCGAGCGCCGGCTTCAACAGATTCGCCGCGTCGCCCGTGCCTTGTGCCCCACCCGCACCGATCAACGTGTGCGCTTCGTCGATGAACAAGATGATCGGTTGCGGCGACGACTGAACTTCCTCGATCACCTGCCGCAAGCGATTTTCAAACTCGCCTTTCATGCTCGCACCGGCTTGCAACAAGCCGATGTCGAGCGTGCGCAGACTCACGTCTTTCAGCGGCGGCGGCACATCACCACTCGCGATGCGCAACGCAAACCCTTCGACGACGGCCGTCTTACCGACGCCGGCTTCACCGGTGAGAATCGGATTGTTCTGGCGGCGCCGCATCAGGATGTCGATCACCTGCCGCAGCTCGTCGTCGCGACCCACGATGTTGTCGATCTCGCCGTTGCGCGCTTTCTCCGTCAGGTCCACCGAGTACCGGCGCAAGGCTTCGAGCTTGCCGAGCTGCGCCGGCGGCATCGCGCCACTCGCTTCGCCAGGAGCGGCACCACCACCGACCGGCGCGCTATCCGACTGCGCGGTCTCCGGCGATTCTTTGATGATCGCCTGAAGGCGCTCGGAGAGATCGTCCGGCTTGATCTTCGACAGCTCTTTCGACAACGCCAAAAACGCGTTGCGTAGACCCGGCGTCTTGATCAGCCCGAGCACTAGGTGCCCCGTGCGCACCTTCGTGTCGCCGTACATCAACGTCGCGTAGACCCAGCCGCGTTCGACCGCGTCTTCGACGTGGCTCGACAAATCGGAGATCGACGACGACCCACGTGGCAACCGATCGAGCGCCTCGATGATGTCGCGCGCGAACTTCCCCGAGTCGATCTCGTACGCGCGCAAAATGCGATGCAGATCCGAATCTTGAAGCTGCAACAACTGGTGAATCCAGTGCACGAGCTCCACGTACGGATTCCCGCGCATCTTGCAGAAGACGGTTGCGCTCTCGATGCCTTTGTAGCCGGTGCTGTTGAGCTTACCGAACAATGCGACGCGACTAATCTCAGACATGTGCTGCTCCCCCTACTGGTCCGGACTGCTTCACGCCGATATTTTCCGGAGTGTCATTACGAGCCGAATCCTGACGACTCGTATCCTGCGGATCGAAAATGAAGTCTTCCCAAGTCATGAGTCTCGGATCCCCTAACAACCAACTCGTGCGACCGAGCTGGCCTTCGACGCCGAGCTTGGTCGGCTTCACTGCTTCTTTGAGTAACGTGAGTCGCAAGTCCCACTGGAGCTCGTCTCCCACGTAGTTGCGAACCATCGCGACGAAACGCTTCAAGCTCTCGCCACCGGGCAGCATTCGACGAAACTGGTCGTGACGCAATGGTCCGAGTACGACACGGAACTTGTGCTGCCGGCTCCACACGCGCGGACCAAGCAACGCAGTCGAACCCAGCATGCCCATCGGCTGCATGCCTTTTTGCAGCTGAAAGCCTCCGAGTTTCCAGCCGCACTCGGGCGGAATCGTCAGCCATTCACCGACGAATTCCTCGACTGTGGCGGGCATCCGAAAGTAGTCCGACAGAATTGCGCGCAGACCTTCCGGATGTTTCGTCTGACACGCGAGCCGGCCCGCGTAATACAGCTTCGCGCGATCGGGCATGTCATCGCGATCGCGCAGCGATCGCAGACCCAAACCGAACAATGCAGCGAGGTGATTGCCAAACTTGTCGGCATCGTTGCGATCGTATTGAACGGTCGGCCGGCTGCTCGCCCACGAGCGATAAAACAGCGCGAGCATCCGGTGATTGAACAGGTCGAGGAAGCGCTTGAACGTCGCATCGCCGTGGTTGTACAGGCGCTGCCGCGCGTACTCCGTCATATGCAACGGCATCGGACCGTTCGGCCCGAGCGCTCCGAAGAAGTGCACGAGCAGCCACGGTACGACCTGCGGGTCTTGCTGACCGAACTGCGCGAGCGTCGACGGAGCGAACGCTAGCGACGGGTCTTGCCCCATACGCACCGGCTCGTCGCTCGGGCGCAACCCGTGGCCCATACGCGGCTTGTCGCGATGCGCGCACTCCAACCGGCGCACGGCTTGGAAGAAGTCGTACTTGTACGGTGCCTCGGCGAGCTGCCGATACAGCTCTAGAGCACCGGACGCTGTCCGCTCTTCATCGGCCATCGGACGATTTCTCCACGCTGCAAGGTTCGGAGCGTCGTTTCGGTAAAGCTGTTGATCGCGACGTACTTCGCGAAGAACCGCTCGAGTACGACGCCGAGTAGAAACGCGCCCGTCCCCTGAAAGGCCGACTCATCACACTCGAGATTCACCTCGATTCCTCGGATCAAGCACACCGGGCCTTGTCCAAAGAGCGGGCGCACGATCGGCTTCGAAGCGACCGAACGCAGACCATTCACTTGTTTGCTCGTCGCAGGATCACCCAAATCCGCGTAGAGACCCAGCAACTCACGCAGCGCCGCAGCGCCCTGTTTGTCGTCCGTGTTGCACAGCGACAAATAGTTGAGCGACAGATGACTGATCAGCCGCCACGCAGTTTCACCCTGCGCGTGTGAAGCGCGCGGCGGGCTCGGCCCCGCGACACACCGCGCCGAGTCGATCGGCGCGCCTGACTGCAACGTGAAGTCAGTATCACCCTGACCCACCGACATGTGCAGAGGCAAGTCGCGATTCGTGCACAGCGTCTGCACGCCGAGCTGGCGAAGCTCGTGACTGAACGGGCCTTCGCGACCATCCACGAGCGACAAAAACACTTCACTTCCGACGTACGTCGAACGCGCGCCGAGCTGTTGCGAGCGCTGCGACAACATGCGCGGCTGCCGCGACACCGTGAAGTAGGCCGGGTTTTCGTCGACTCGGCCTTGATCCCAAACCGAGTAGAGCGGCACGAACTCGCGCTCACTCTCTGCGCGCGTGCCGTAGCCCACGACGTTCGTCACGCTGTGGACTTCGAGGTCGAGCGGGCGCGTGCGATCCGGAACGACGTGGTATTCGTGCTCGCGATCGCTCAAGTGCACGCGATCGGCCTGGCGCGGAAACAAGTTGATCGCCGGCGTGCAGTACGGCAGCACGCGCGAGGTGTCGACGATGCCTTCGAGCATGGGCTCTTCGCGATCGAACACGACGAGCAACTCGAGCTCGGTCTCCGCGCACTTCTTCACGAGCGGCGCGAGGTCGCACAGCTCGGTGAACATGAACCGGCTCGGAAACGCGAAGTACTCGTGCAGCAGCCGATAGCCTTGAAACGAGCGCGGCCCGTACGGCAGAAGCGCCTGGTTGTCATCGAAGCCGATCGCCCGCGAGCCTTCACCCGGCGCGACGGCATACGCCGGCTGCGGTTTACTCGCGATCCGCCCGACGACCGCGATCGTCGACGCGCTCAGCTGCTCGTACAAGCGCATCGCCGTCGCATCGCCACCGGCGATGAACAGCGGCAGCGTGTCGAGGCTCAGTTGATCGAAGCGAACGCCCGACGTCGTGTTCAATTGCAAACGCAGCATCGCGCGGGCACGGCGCGGCCCGGGCAACCTGACTTGATTCAGCTCACCGAGCACCGTCGTGTACTGCACGCGACGAAGCTCGATCGGCCACAGCTGCACGTCGTGCTTCGTCCAATACTCGCAAGTCGTCTGCTCACGCTTGCCGAGGCGGCTGCGCATCACCGTATCGCGCGGGACGAGCACACCATCAGCGAGGGAGCCTTCGCGCGCGTTCGGCGTGAAGCGCACGACGGCCATCGACGGCGTCGGCGCCAGGTAGTGCGGATAGACCAGCTCGAGCAGGTGCTGCGTGAACGTCGGGAATTCCGAATCCAGCTTCAGCTGCACGCGCGCAGCCATGAAGCCGAACGACTCCAACAGCCGCTCGACGTACGGATCCGCGCACTCGAAGCCTTCCAGCCCGAGGCGACCCGCTATCTTCGGGAACTCGCGCGCAAACTCCGCGCCCATCTCACGAACGTGCTGCAACTCACGTTCGTAGTAGCGCAACATCCGAGGGTCCAAGTCACTCCTCCGCGCGGCGGCTTGACAGCTCTCGAACGCTGGCAGTCCCGTTCTCGAGATCAATCTCGGTGCGCAGGTATAGCTGAAGCGGAATGGGTTGTGACCAAAGCTCCGCTTCGACGATGAAACTCATCGCGTTGTAGCTCATCTCGTCTTGATTCACGATCAAGCGCACCGCGACGGTGTTGCGCAGTAGCCGTGGCTCGAAGTCCCAAATCGCCTGCTTCAGCAGCGCTTCGAACCGGGTCACGTCGATACCGGAGGCCGTCTTCCCCGCGAGGTCCGGCAAGCCGAAGTTCAGCACCGAACGCGCGACCTCCGGAAAGCCAGTCAGGTCTTGGACCGCGGACAGCTGAGTCGTGTTGAACAGCCACCCGAGGTCGCGAAGCGCGCTATCGCGCAACCGTACCGGCGACAGCACGCGCTTGTCGCGCGATTCCTGCTTCTCGCCTGGCTCGTCGTCGGTGAGCCGGTCGAGCAGCGAGGGCTGAAGCCTTTCCTTGTGAACTAGTTCAGGCATGAAGCTCCGGAGCAACAGGCGGAGATGACCGCGGAAGGGTGATGACCCAGCTGATGACCCGCGCCTTGCGAGCGACGAGCCGACCGACGACGTTACGCCTGACAAAAACTGATCGAAACTGACAGAAACGGGAAAGTGCACACGGGCCCCTGATCGGGAGGGAAACGATCAGGGTCCGATCGCGTGCGTGCTCAGCTCTCGGCGTTCTTCGCGATGTTCCACTTGGCCGGGATCTTACCCTTGCCCTTACCGCTGGCATCCTGCGGCGTGTATTCGATCTCGAACGAGGCGAAGTTGAGACCGACCGTCTCGATCATCCGCCCATCGTGGTCGACTTCACCCGTCGTGATCGACGAGATGAGGCCGTCCTTCATCTTCAGCGTGTAGTACGGGAGCGCCTTACCACCGGCCTTACGGACCGTGAGCATAGCCTCACCCCAGTGCGAGCCATTGCAGCAGAACTTCACCAAGTTCGGCGAAGCCTTGTCTACGTACTTGACGATCGTCACGTCACGAACGCTGACCTTACCCGTACCGGAGCCGCCACCGATGTGCGAGCTACCGGACTGCGTCATCCCCCAGCTCCACGACACAATGTCGATCTCGTCCTTGTGATCGGCATCGACGGATTCTCCCTGGACGTCTTGCAACTTCAAAAAAATGTCGGCCATCAATCATCTCCGCGTATGCGCGCTATGCGCGTGACTAGATACGAGAAACACGAAACTTTTGGCGCTCCCCCGAGCAGGCTGAACGAGCTGAGCGAGGCGAGCGAGCACGGCGACCGGCGCAACCCCTGCGCACGGTCGCGGCTCAGCTCACGTTTACTTCTGCGACGGCAACTTCGACACCAAACGCAGTGACACGGTCAAACCTTCCAGCTGGTAGTGAGGGCGCAGCAGGAACTTGGCGTTGTAGTAGCCAGGGTTTCCTTCCACGTCTTCCACTGTCACTTCGGCCCCTGCGAGCGGCCGTTGCGCTTTTTCTTCTTCGCTCGCGTGCTGCGGGTCGCCATGCACGTAGTTGGTGATCCAGTTTTGCAGCCAATCCTGCATGTCGTTCCGCTCTTTGAACGAACCGACCTTGTCGCGAACGATCGACTTCAAGTAGTGCGCAAAGCGACAAGTCGCGAACAGATACGGTAGCCGTGCGGCGAGGTTTGCGTTCGCGGTTGCGTTCGGGTCGTCGTATTTCGCCGGCTTCTGCAGCGACTGCGCGCCGATGAACGCCGCGAGGTCGCTGTTCTTCTTGTGCAAGAGCGGCATGAAGCCGTTCTTCGCAAGCTCTGCCTCGCGCCGGTCGCTGATCGCGATCTCCGTCGGGCACTTCATGTCGACGCCGCCGTCGTCAGTCGGGAACGTGTGCGTGGGCAAACCCTCGACGATGCCGCCCGACTCGATGCCGCGAATCCGCGAGCACCAGCCGTAGAGCTTGAACGAGCGGTTGATGTTCACCGCCATCGCGTACGCTGAGTTCGCCCACGTGAACTTCGTCGAGTCTGCACCCGACGTGTCTTCTTCGAAGTCGAACTCGTCGACCGGATCCGACTTCGCACCGTAGGGACGACGCGCGAGGAAACGCGGCATCGTGAGGCCGATGTAGCGCGACTCTTCCGAGTCACGGAGCGAACGCCACGCCGCGTGCTCACTCGTCGTGAACAGCGTCGACAAGTCGCGCGGATTCGAAAGCTCTTGCCACGAGTCCATCAAGAACAAGTTCGGCGAGACGGCGCTGATGAACGGTGCGTGCATCGCCGAGCAGATCTTCGAGATCTCGCCGAGCGTTTCCACGTCCGGCGGGCTGTGATCGAAGTGATAGTCGCCGACGAGACACCCGTACGGCGAACCGCCGAACGTGCCGTACTCTTCTTCGTAGAGCTTCTTGAAGAGCGGGCTTTGGTCCCAAGCCGTGCCCTTGTACCACTTGAGCGTCTTGTGAAGCTCGCGCTTCGAGATGTTCATCACGCGGATCTTGAGCTTCTCGTCCGTCTCGGTATTCGTGACGAGGTGATGCAGACCGCGCCACGCACCTTCGAGCTTTTGAAACTCTTCGTTGTGCATGATGGCGTTGATCTGATCGGTGAGCCGCTTGTCGATCTCCGCGATCATGCTCTGCACGGTCTTCACCGTGTCGTCCGAGATCAGCTGCGTGTGCTCGAGCGCGTGCGCCGCGAGCGTTTTCACCGCGTTCTGAACCTCGTCACGAACGTGATCGGACTTCGGCCGAAACTCTTTTTGAAGCAGCGACGCGAACTCGTTCTCTTGAAACGCTGTCCCGCCGCTTTGAGGCGCATCCGCCTGCGGTTTACTGCTCATGGCTTCTTACCTTTCTCGGGAGCTACTGCCGGCGCCCCCTCCGGCTCGGCAGGCTTCGGCGCCGCCGCGAGCGACTTCAAGAGCGAGGGGTCTTGCAGCACCTTGCGAATCAAGTCTTCTGCGCCCGTCTTGCCGTCCATGAACGTGATCAAGTTTGCGAGCTGCGTGCGCGCTTCGAGCAGCGCCTTGAGCGGTTCGACCTGGCGCGCCACGGCAGCCGGCGAGAAGTCTTCCATCTTCTCGAACGTCATCGCGACCGGCATGCTGCCTTCGCCCGTGAGCGTGTTTTGCACCTGCATCGCGACGCGAGGCTTCATCGCGTTCATGCGATCGTCGAAGTTGTCGACGCTGAACTCGAGATAGGTGCGATCGGCGACCGGCGGCAGCGGCACTTCGGACTTACCCGACAAGTCCGACATCACACCCATGACGAACGGTAGCTCCACCTTCTTTTGGGCACCGTAAACTTCGACGTCGTATTCGATCTGAACGCGCGGGGCCCGGTTACGTGCGATGAACTTCTGACTCTTGTCCGCCACGA
Organism: Polyangiales bacterium; assembly: GCA_035687405.1. Classification (GTDB taxonomy): domain Bacteria; phylum Myxococcota_A; class Polyangia; order Polyangiales; family JAFGIB01; genus JADGRF01. The sequence goes on along the minus strand of DASRXR010001130.1, from coordinate 2,068 downwards.
TCTCCTCCTAATTCAGTTCTCGGTCTCTTCTGGTCCCGTGATCTTCTCGATGTCAGACATCGCCGACGGGGCAAGATTTCGCATGATGTCGACAAAGTTCATCGGCACCAGTCGCTGAGCACGCCTAAGCAAGATCGGTACCGGGCTCGACGGCTCATGGCGCTCATAGTATCCGCACACTGCGTCGAGCGCGCGTATCACCTCGTTACGAGAGTTGATTTCGCCGATCTTCATGGGCCCGCGACCGACCGGTGCAACAGCTCCAGCTGAGCCCGGCGCGTTCATTATCGGCTCGCCCTCGGTTCCAGTTGCGGATGCCATATCGACGCCATTCCCCCCGCTCGATCCGGCACCCGCGTCGGCACCGCGTTCGGCCAACCGACCCTGCAGAACGTGTTGGATCTGGCGCAATACACCCGCCAAATCCTCCAAGCTTATGGTTTGGACCGCGCCGACCTTCTCCGCCATAAAGGTTTCGATCGCGACGACACTCTCGATGGTGTCGCGGACAGCGGCGGCGGTTTCGGTCAGTTGTTCGACCGGACAGTGTCCGAACGCGGCGTCGATGTTGGTCATCTCCGGCGGGGCCGCACCGTTCGTCGGCGCGAGCTCTCCGGTAGCCAAACCGATGTCCCGGAGGCTGAAGCTTCCCAGGCCAGCCAGGCTTACGAGCGGTGTCGTGCGAACGGGGTTGAGCACACTGACTCGGTCACACAGGTCGCGCAGAATGTTGCCGCGCATGATCGGGCTGAAGTCGAACTCGGGATCGAGCTGCGGATGCAGCGTCTCCCAGTAGCGGGTCAGGAGCTCGCTTACGACGAAGACACCGTCGCGAAACCCCTTGAAACCACTCGTTCGAAGCAGCGATTTCGCGAGCATGACCGCGACGCGTAGATCCTTGGTGCGGTGGAGCAGCGCTGTGGCCTGCTGCTCTACGACGCGCCAATCCGGACCTTCGGCAGGGACATCCGGGCCGACGATGCGGTCCTGCGGCCCACCTTGCGCGACACGCTCGAGCTCCATGAACGCGGGGTCATAAGAGAGGTCGTCGCCGCAAGGTGCGTCGGGCGAGACCCCCTCGATTAGTGTGTCTGTGTTCAGCTGCGGCATCTGCGGTCGGTACCGGCACGCGAGCTCAAGGCCGGACCCCTCTGGCACCCCACGCCCGGCCCCTGCGACCGGCATCGTGTTGCCGGCCACGCCATCCGCGCCCCCCGAGACTTGGCTCGCTTGTTTGGCGCAGCGGGTCCGAACATGGCTTAGTCAGCGACCTGTCCGGAGTCAAGGCAGGACTCGCGAGTGTGGCTGCGTGTGAAATGGAACACAGCGTTTTGTGGCGCACGTTTGTGACCGGCGACGCCGCGAACAGGTTGCGCGCGCAACGAAAAGAGTTGCGCGACGATTGAAACTGCGAATGCGACTTCGTGAGCGCGAGGGAACGTTCGTGTGAACGTCCGCCAGTGGCGGCGGGTGACAGAACCATGGTTTCGACTCGTGCGGGCGTTGCAGTCACCCTCTCCCGACTGCAACACCCCCACGCCTCGCGCACTATGACTGACTTACATACGTAGTCAAACAACTGTGAGTGGTGAGTATGAACGCAGCAAACACCGGACTATCAGCATTGTTTGATCGCGCTCGAGGTTGTTCGTCGCTTCGCCTCGATTGTCTAATCCGAGCTCGCAGTCGTTTGCAGCACGTCGCGTCTTGAAAAACCACAAATCAGACGACCGTTAGAATTGGCGATGTGGTACTGACGGTCAGATTCATGACTAAGTACGCCTTGAGTCCGTTCGCAGTTCGTTCGGCTGGTTGGCACATGCTTCCGCTAGTCGTCTTGTTAGGCTGTACGCCGGTCGGCTCGCAGCCTGCTCCGTTGCTCGACGGCGACGCCGCGACCGACTCGGGAACGTCAGACGCATCGACCTCGACTGGATCGGATGCGAGCGATTCGAAATCCGATGGCGCAGTCACTGAACCGCGCGGTGGTGCCGGCGGCAAAGGCGGCAAAGGTGGCGCGACCGCTGGCGAAGGCGAAGGCGAAGGCGAAGGCGAAGGCGAAGGCGAA
>DASRXR010001129.1:0-8891 GCA_035687405.1 Polyangiales bacterium | reverse complement strand
ATGCCGCAGCGGTGCGGCCCTTCCAGATGCGCGGGCGGGCTGGCCGACTCGAAGACTCCGCGCCGCATTTACAGTTGTATGCGCAACGTGCCCAACACTTCGCGACCTGGGCCTGGCGTGACCTGCGGATTCTCCGCCCAGGTGTTGATCGACGTACCGGGCAACACGCCGTCGGCGAGGTGCATGGCAACGCGGGGTTCGGTGCGAACACGAACCACACGAGGAGGCACAACGGGCCCAGCACGAAGCCGGACTTCCTCGCGGCTAGCGTCCCCGGCCGCGACTTCGAGCTTCTTGGTGAGCGCAGCGAGTACCTCATGAGCGGCACCGAATCCATCACTTCCGGTCGGACCTCGACATTGAAACACCAGCAATGCGCGACGCTCGAAACCATCCCGCGCTCGTTGGGCCCGCCGCACAGCGGGCAGCGAGTCGCGGCGAGCGCGTCGAGAACTTCGAGCGTTTCGCTGTCGGTCATGGCACAGCCCGCTCGTTCACAGCGACGCGCCTCGCAACGCGCGCAGCATCGTGTCCGAAAAGCTCAGCTGAGCCTGTTCGAACGTCGGAAGCTTTTCGAGGAAGCCACTCGGACCGCCGAGATCCGAGAGCAAGAGCCGCGTTCCCATGCGGCCCCACTCGTCGTCGACCCAGCGCGCGAAGAAGTGCGCCTCTTTGACCGACATATCACTGCCGCGAAACAGCGCGGCGGCTTCCAGCAGCGCACTAGCGAGCTCATCGATGCCTTCACCACTGCGCGCACTGGTGCGATAGACCGGTACGCCCCCCGGCTCGGACGCACGCGCCAAGGTCAAGCTCGCGCACAGCGTGTGATAGCTCAAGTTCGCACTGGGCTCGTCGCACTTGTTCATCACGAACGCATGCGGCACTTCCATGATGCCCGCTTTCAAGAACTGGATCTCGTCACCGCCGAGCGGCTGCAGCACTAAGATCACGCGATCGGCGAGGTGCCGAATGTCAGCCTCGCCTTGGCCGATGCCGACCGTCTCGATCAGCACGCAGTCGAACAAACATGCGAGCAATCGGCAGACCTGAAAGCTCGAAGGCGCAAGCCCACCGAGTTGCGTCTCCGAAGCCTGACTCCGAAAGAACAATCGCCGCTCCGAAGCGTCCGAGCGCATGCGCGTTCGGTCGCCGAGCAGCGCACCACCGGACACTGGACTCGACGGATCGACTGCCACCACGGCGATCGACAGCTCGCCGCGCAGCTCGAGCATTCGCGGGGTAAGCCGCGACAGCAGCGAAGACTTCCCCGACCCCGGCGTTCCGGTCAGCCCGAGCATCGCTGCGTGCTTGCGTTTTGGATGCGCGCGCAGTTGATCGAGCGCTGAAGCTCGCAGCGGCACGGCGCTCTGACGCTGATCCTCGAAGAGCGAGATCAGCGCCGAGACCGCGGGCTTGTCGAGCTGGATCGCTCGCTCGATCAGGGACCGCGAGACCTGCGACATCAGACCGCTCCAGCTTCGATCACGGACACGATTTGGTCCATGATATCGATGAGGCTGTAGTCCGAAGGCGTGAACACCTTCTTGACTCCCAGCGCGTGCAGCGAGGCAAAGTCTGCCTGGGGAATGATGCCACCGAACACGACGCTCACGCGTTCGGCAGCGCCGTGCTCGCGCAATCGATCCATGATCTGCTCGGCGAGTTCGAGATGCGAACCGCTCAGGACCGATGCGCCGATCACGTCCGCGCCTTCTTCGACTGCGGACTGCACGATCTCTTCCGGGCTCAAGCGAATCCCGGAGTACACGACGTCGAAACCGACGTGTCGCGCCGAGACGGCGATCACCTCCGCCCCGTTGCTGTGACCGTCGAGACCGGGCTTCCCGACGACGATCCGCGGGCGATGCCCGAGCGTGCGCGTGAGCGACTCGATCCGGGCACGGATGCTGTCGACGCGATCATCTTCGAGACCGAGTCGCTGGCCGTCCACGCCGGTCGCGGGACGGTACTCTCCGAAGACATCGCGCAGCGCCCTCGCCCACTCGCCGGTGGTGACGCGTGCGAGCGCACATTCGATCGACGGCTCCATCATGTTCTCACCCGAGCGCGCCGCTTCCTTCAAACGCGCCAGTGCAGCGCGCGCCCGATCGCCGTCGCGCTTGCTCCGCGTCGCATCGAGGCTCGCGAGTGTCTCGCGAATCGCAGCGTCGTCCAGCTTGAACAAGCCTCCATCGGCGCCGGACAAAAGCGGCGAGGGAATGCCCTCGGTCCACTTGTTCATGCCGACGACGAGTTGCTCGCCGGCGTTGATCGCACGCATGCGATTGGACATCGAGCGAACGAGGGCCGACTTCATGTAACCCGATTCGATCGCAGCTTTCACGCCACCCATGTCTAGGATCCGATTGACCTCTTCCATCGCGAGCCGCTTCAACTCGGCGACTTTGGATTGGATCACCGGGCTGCCGTCGAACAAGTCCGGGTACTCGAGCAGATCCGTTTCGTAGGCGAGGATCTGCTGTAAGCGCAGCGACCACTGCTGGTCCCACGGCCGCGGCAGAGACAACGCTTCGTTCCAAGCCGGCAGCTGCAGCGCGCGACAGCGAGCGCTGCGACTCAGCGTGACGCCGAGCGCTTCCAGCATGATTCGCCACGCGTTGTTCTCCGGCTGGCGCTCCGTGAGCCCGAGTGAGTTCACCTGCACGCCGTAGCGAAACAAGCGGTACTTCGGGTTCTTGACGCCGTACCGTTCGCGCGTGATCTCGTCCCACAGCTCCGCGAACGCACGCATCTTACACATCTCTTCGATGAAGCGTATGCCGGCGTTCACGAAGAAGCTGATCCGGCCGACTGCGCTCTCGAACGTTTCGTCGGTGAAGCGGCCGCGCTCCTTGAGCAAGTCGAGCAAGCTGACGGCATTCGCCAGCGCGAATGCCAGCTCTTGCACCGGTGTCGCCCCCGCCTCTTGCAAGTGGTACGAGCAAATGTTCGACGCGTTCCAGTTTGGCATCTCGACCAAACAGAACTCGTACATCTCGGCGATGATCCGAAGGCTCTCCGCCGGCGGGAAGATGTACGTGCCGCGTGCGAGATACTCTTTGATGAGGTCGTTCTGCGTCGTGCCGGTCAAGAGCTTCGCGTCCACGCCCCGTTCACGCGCGAGTGCGACGTAGAGTGCGAGCAGCCACATCGCGGTGCCGTTGATCGTCATCGACGTGTTCATCTTGTCGATGGGGATGCTGTCGAACAGCACGTGGAAGTCGTCGAGCGAATTGATCGGAACGCCGACCTTGCCGACTTCAGGGCGCGCGATGCGGTCGTCCGAGTCGTAGCCGCACTGCGTCGCCAGATCGAACGCGATCGACAACCCCGTTTGGCCTGTCGCGAGGTTCGAGCGATACAGCTGATTCGAGGCGCGCGGACTGCTGTGCCCGGCGTAGGTGCGAAAGATCCATGGCGCGTCACGAGCGAGTGGAGCGCCTTGCTTGTCGCGCAACCGGTGGACTGGTTGGGCTGGAGAGCCGTCGTTCATCACCCACACGTTATGCGCAGCTCACGCGTGCAACGCAGCACTAAACTTGTGGATAAGTGCGCATGGAAACAGGCCGATTTGCAAAGTCTGCAAATCGGTCGGCGCTCAACACCCGAAAGTGTCGAGCCGGCAAATTGGAGAGCGCCCTATCGGGCTCTGCGTGTCGCGTGACCTCGCGGCGGACTCTTGGACCGAACGCGCGCGCGCGCGAGCTCGATGAACGCCGCGATGTAGCTGATCTCGAGATCGGCGCTGCGTATCCCGAGGAAGATCTGTTTGGGGATGCCACGTCGGCCGAGCCGCACGGGCACGACTCGGTACTTCTCGTGATATTCGGCGACGAGCCAACCGGGCAGCGCGGCGACGCCGCGGCCACTCGCGACCATTTGCAGCATGATGTCGGTCGTCTCGATCGTCTTCTGACGCTTGGGCACGCAGCCGGCGGGCAGGAGAAACTGGCTGTAGACATCGAGCCGTTCGATCTCCACCGGGTAGGTGATGAGCGTCTCTGACTCGAGCTCGTCCGGCAGGACGTACTTGCGGTGCGCGAACGGGTGATCCTTCGCGACGACCAACACTTGCTCGTAGTCGAACACCGGCTCGAAACGCAAACCCTTGCGACGCAGCGGATCGGGCGTGACCAGCATATCGATCTCGTGCGCGAACAATGCGCCGATGCCGCCGAACTGGAACTTCTGTTTTACGTCGAGGTCTACGTCCGGAAGCTGCAGCAGGTACGGCTCGACCACGTTGAGCAGCCATTGATAACAGGGGTGGCACTCCATCCCGATTCGCAGCGTGCCCCGCTCGCCGCGGACCATCTGGCCGAGCACATGTTCGGCGTGCTCGAGCTGAGGCAACAGACGTTGGGCAACCGATAGCAGATAGCGGCCCGCACTCGTCAGTTGCAGGCTTCGCCCTTCCCGCTCCCAGATCCGCGTCCCGATCTGCTGCTCGAGCTTTCGCACCGTGTGGCTCAGCGCCGATTGCGTGAGACCCAAGCTGCGCGCGGCAGCGGTCAGGGAGCCTTGACGTTCCACTTCGCGAAGCAGACTGAGGTGACTTCGTTCGAGGCTCTCCATCGATGAACCGCCTTCATGTATCCATGAATTAATACCATTTTCATTCATACACGCGGACGCCTAAACATACGTGGACCTCGAGCAAGGAATCATCCAAACATGGCACGCACACACAATCTCGGTTTCCCGCGCATCGGCGCCCTGCGCGAGCTCAAGTTCGCCCAAGAGAAGCATTGGAAGGGCACAATCTCGCAAGCGGAGCTGGAGACAGTCGGCGCGGAACAGCGCAAACAAAGCTGGCGGCGACAGGCCGAGCTCGATCTCGCGCCAGTCGGCGACTTCTCGTTCTATGACCAAGTACTCGACACGAGCTTTCTGATCGGCAACGTCCCGGCGCGAGCGCGCATCGGCGAAGGTGAACCGCTCGATGCCTACTTCCGAGTGGCGCGTGGACGCGCCGCAAAGGAGACGGGCGCGGGCGTCGCAGCCGGCGAGATGACGAAGTGGTTCGACACGAACTATCACTACATCGTGCCAGAGCTCTCGGCCGACTCGCTATTTCGGCTCGACGCGACGCGCCTCGTCTCGCAACTCCGCGAGGCTCGCGCGCTCGGTGTGAAGGTGAAGCCCGTGGTCGTGGGGCCAGTCACCTATCTTCACTTGGGCAAAGCCAAAGACGACTCGGACAAGCTCGCGCTCTTGCCGCGGCTCTTGCCGATCTATCGCGAGTTGCTTTCGGTGCTGGCACGCGAGGGTGCCGAGTGGGTTCAGCTCGACGAGCCGGTGCTGGTGACGGAGCTCGATGCGAAGTGGCAGACCGCACTGCGCACCGCGTACGATTCGCTCAAAGGCGCGGGGCCCAAGCTGCTGCTTGCGACCTACTTCGGCCGGCTTGGCGAGAACCTCGCACTCGCTGCGAGCTTGCCAGTCGACGGGATTCACCTCGACGCGATCAACGCACGCGGCGAGATCGATAGCTTGCTCGCAGCGCTGCCGAAGAGCTCCGTGCTCTCGCTCGGCGTCGTGAACGGTCGCAACATCTGGCGTGCCGACCTCGAGGCGATCCTCGATTACCTCGAGCCGATTCATCAGAAGCTCGGCGAGCGACTGTGGATCGCACCCTCGTGTTCGCTGCTCCACGTCCCGGTCGACGCGACGAATGAGAAGAAGCTCGATGTGGAGCTCTTGTCGTGGCTCGCGTTTGCCCAGCAGAAGCTCGATGAAGTGCGTGTACTCGGACTCGCATTGAACAAAGGCCGCGACGCAGCGAAGGATGCCCTCGCCGAGAGTAAGAATGCCAACGAGAGTCGGCGCGGCTCGAAGCGCGTCCATAACGCGAAGGTGCAAGCCGCGGTCGCCGCGCTGAACGACGGCCTGGGGAAGCGCAAGTCGGCGTATCCCGCGCGCGCGAAGCTGCAGGCAAGCGCATTCAAGCTTCCCAAGTTTCCGACGACTACGATCGGCTCGTTTCCCCAGACGGCCGAGATCCGCAAGGCGCGCAGCGATTTCCGTGCGGGCAAGCTCGACTCGGTGGCGTACACGGCGGCGATGCACAAAGAGATCGAGCGTGCGGTGCGCGAGCAGGAGAAGCTCGGCATCGACGTGCTCGTGCACGGCGAGGCCGAGCGCAACGACATGGTCGAGTACTTTGGCGAGCAGCTAGAAGGCTACGCATTCAGCGAGCTCGGCTGGGTGCAGTCGTACGGCTCGCGCTGCGTGAAGCCGCCGATCTTGTTTGGCGACATCAGTCGCCCGAAGCCGATGACCGTCGAGTGGATTCGCTATGCGCAGTCGCTCACCGATCGGCCGATGAAGGGAATGTTGACCGGCCCCGTGACGATCGTGAACTGGTCGTTCGTGCGTGACGATCAACCGCGCTCGGCCTCGTGTTATCAGCTCGCGCTGGCGATTCGCGAAGAGGTGCTCGATCTCGAACGCGCGGGCGTGCGCATCATCCAGATCGACGAGGCGGCGCTGCGAGAAGGCCTGCCGCTACGGCGCTCGGAGTGGCGCGAGTATCTGGGCTGGGCGGTCGACGCGTTCCGCATCACCGCCAACGGCGTGGAGGACGCAACCCAAATTCACACGCACATGTGTTATTCCGAGTTCAACGACATTCTCGAATCGATCGCGGCGATGGACGCGGACGTGATCACGATCGAGACCTCGCGCTCGGACATGGAGCTGCTCGACGCGTTCGAGAGCTTCGAGTACCCGAACGAGATCGGCCCCGGCGTCTACGACATCCACTCGCCGAACGTTCCGAGCGAGCAGCAGATCGTTGCGCTCATGCAGAAGGCCGCCGAACGCATCCCAGCAGGCCGCTTATGGGTCAACCCCGACTGCGGCCTCAAGACGCGCGCGTGGGCGGAAGTGCTTCCGGCGCTGCAAAACATGGTGAGCGCAGCCAAGAAGCTGCGCGACGCCGAGCCCAGCTGACGTTGATGTGATCCGCGCTCATGCCGGTCTAGCGTTACCGCGCCGGAAGCCTGATCGGCGATCGCACCGGGATGCTGCGTCGGACCTGCCTCCACCGGGAAGGCCCACGCAAAACGCGATCTGGGGCCGAAAGCGCGTCGCACCACTACATCTCGATTGACAGGGCACTCCGCACCCCCATAGGTTGAACTTGCGTTGATGCTTCGGTGTTGACCGAAGCTTGAAGGGAACCCGGTGAAACTCCGGGGCTGCCCCGCAGCGGTAAGCGAGAACGACCTCCACGACGAGCACTGGTTCTTCGAACTGGGAAGCGGTGGACAGTAGAAACCCGGCCTCGGCCGGCACGCTCGTGAGCCCGAAAACCTGTCAGCGCACGGCTGCGATGCCTTCTGGGTCGCAATCGGATGCCGTCGTGCTTCGAGGGAGAGCACACGGAAACAGGCTCGCGCCCATGCGCGTGACCTGACGCGCGGCGTTCACTCACGGCGTGCGAACGCGCAGTGATCTTTGAACAGATCACTGCCGATCGCGCGCGCGCGCCCACGCCCAACAACCCTGGAGAACCGACCATGCTGAGCGAGACCACGCTGGACGTGACTAAACCGAAGCGGCGTGTAGACGACGGGCCGTATCCGCAGACGACGATGCGCGTCGCCAAACGCAACGGCTCGAGCGAGCCGGTCGACTTGAACAAGATCGTGCGCGCAGTCGGTCGCTGCGCGGTGGGCTTGGCCGACGTCGACGCGATGCGCGTCGCCACCAAGACGATCAGCGGTCTCTACGATGGCGCGACGACGCGCGAGCTCGATCGCTTGTCGATTCAAACCGCGGCTGGGTTGATCGCAGAGGAACCGCAGTTCGCGAAGCTCGCAGCGCGACTGCTCAGCACGTACATCGACAAGGAAGTTCGCGGCCAAGAAGTGCACGCGTTCTCCCAATCGATCGCGAACGCGGAGCGCGCCGGCCTGATCGGCGAACGCGTCGCGCGTTTCGCTGCCGACAACGCACGCAAGCTGAACGACGCGATCGACCCGCTGCGCGATCGCGAGTTCGAGTACTTCGGCTTGCGTACGCTGTACGACCGCTATCTCCTCAAACATCCGACCACGCGCCTGGTGCTCGAGACGCCGCAACAGTTCTTCCTGCGCATCGCGTGCGCCCTCGCAAACACGGTCGGTGATGCGCTCGAGCTCTACGAGCTGTTCTCGTCGCTCGAGTACCTGCCGAGCTCACCGACGCTATTCAACGCCGGGACGCGACACGAACAACTGTCGAGCTGCTTTCTTTTGGATTCGCCGAGTGATCACCTCGCCGACATTTACCGCCGCTATACCGACGTCGCTCTGCTCTCCAAGTTCTCCGGCGGCATCGGGCTCGCTTTTCACCGGGTGCGGTCGCGCGGCTCGCTGATCGAGAGCACGAACGGGCACTCGAGCGGCATCGTGCCGTGGCTCAAGACCCTGGACGCGTCCGTCGCCGCAGTGAATCAAGGCGGCAAACGGAAGGGCGCGTGCTGCGTGTACCTCGAGTCTTGGCACGCCGACATCGAAGAGTTCCTCGAACTTCGCGACAACACCGGCGACGCGCACAGCCGCACCCACAACCTCAACCTCGCGAACTGGGTGAGCGATCTCTTCATGCAGCGCGTGCAAGCGGGCGAGGATTGGAGCCTGTTCGATCCGAAGGTCGTGCCGCACCTACCCGATCTGTTCGGCGCCGAGTTCGAGAAAGCCTACGTCGAAGCGGAACGTGCCGGGCTCGCGGCGAAGACGGTCAAGGCGCGCGAGCTGTACTCACGCATGATGCGAACGCTCGCACAGACGGGCAACGGCTGGATGACGTTCAAGGACAAATCCAATCGCGCGTGCAACCAGACCCAACTGCCAGGTCGAACGGTTCACCTCTCGAATTTGTGCACCGAGATTCTCGAGGTG
>DASRXR010001128.1:0-15654 GCA_035687405.1 Polyangiales bacterium | reverse complement strand
GAGCGCGCCTCTTCGTCGCGATCGAGCGCCAGAAGGCATTCGGCGAGCCCCGCCTGCGACGCGAGCAACGTCCAAAAGTAGACCCTTGGGCCACGGTTACGATTGCGTTCGAGCGCGATCGCAGCGTCGAACTTCGCTTGGGCCGTTTCGTAGTCGCCGCGCACGAGCTCGAAACTACCTTCGCTGGCGAGCAACAGCGGCACCCAGCCCGGGTAGCTTGCAGCGAGCGTCCTCATCTGTTCGATCGCCTGCGTGAGACCGGCCAGATTGTTGTACTTCGAATACGCGAACACTTCGAACGGCAGCGAGGTGTTGAACATCGACGGCAGACGCAATTGAAGTGACAGAACTTCAGCTCGTCGTCGCAGGCGTTCCGCACCCTCCGCATCACCTTGCTCGAGCTGCACGATCTTTCGTAGGTTGAGCGCACTTACGCGCTGGAAAGCGTCCAAATCTAGCTGCTCGGCCCAGTCCGCGGCCGAAGCGAGCCCGAGCTGCGCTTCGCCCGACCCGAGCGCGAACACGACAGCGTTGCGCATCGCATGGACGAAACCTTCCTTGTTCTCACCGAGCGCTTCGATCTTTTGCAGCGTCTCCCGCCACAGCGCCACTGCACGCTCGTAGTCGCAATTGCAATGCGCTTCGCGTGCTGCGGACATGTTGAGCCACATCGCTTCGAGCAGCGGTGACAACGGTAGGTACGGTTCGATGATGTCGGGCAGGCTATGCAAGAGCTCGCTATTGAGTGAGCGCGAGCCCTCCACGACACCGACGAGCACGTACTCGCCGAGCTTTCGGATCGCTTGATCGACTGGGTAGACGCGCTCGTGCTCGGGAGTCGCTAGGTAACGCTCGTTTGCGCGCGTGAGCGCGTTCATCAGCCGCTCCTGCGGCGTCGCGCTCAGAGTGTCGCTGCGGTACAGGTCGAGTCCTGCATCGTGCTCCAGCTGCGCGAGCCACAGCTGTGCGGACTCTCGGTCGGCCGGTGCACGGGTCGCAACACTGCTGAGATACTGCCAGCGTCGAAGGTCATGGGCCTCCCGCGCACCGCGGCCAAGCCGACGAGCCGTCTCGATCGCGAGCGGATAACACCAGGTGATGCGACCGCCATCTTCCGCGAGCTCGAGGACCTCGGCCTCAGTCAGCGGCGTGTCGTTGCCGAGATCGAACGCAGCTAAGCCTCGCTCGTCGAGCCCGCACGCAAATGCGTGATAGATGACGCGGATGCCTTCCTTACGGTTCAAGATCCCGTCGTACTTCTCGGCGAGAGCACGATGACGTGCCGCGAGCTGCTGCGCGTCGAGCGAAGCGACAAACGCGGCGCTCCAGACGCGATTCGCGAGCCGGTACACCACACCGTCACGAATCAGCGCGCCGGCTTCGAGCAGCTCGAGGAGCGCGAGATCCACGTCGCGCGAGGTCGCTTCTGGCAAGAGCGCTCGATAGTCATCGACGGTGAAGTCAGTCGTGAACGCGAGAGCGTGGGCCTCCGCGATGAACCGCGCGGTTGGGGTAAAACGCTCGATTCGCGCTTGCATCGCAGCCGAGGCAGTGCGCGGCAAGTCTTCCGCAGCGAGCTTACTCGGGAGCGTCCAACTGCCGTGCGCGTAGCGAATCACTTCTTCGTCGAGGAGATGCTGCGCGAGCTCCAGCGTCTGCCGCGGATTGCCGAGAGCGACGCGGTAGATCTCGCCAGTGAGCATGTCGAGATGCGCGACTGAGCCGAACAGGGAGTCGAGAAGCTCACGCGTCTGTTCTTCCGTCAGCGGTGTGAGCGAGAGCACGCTACAGCGGCGTGCGAGCGCTTGCAGCGCGCTGTTGTCCGTCGCTTCACTGTCCGCAGTGAGCGCGATCAGTATTCCGCCGCGTTCCGTGCTGTCGATCAGTTCGGCCAAGAGAGCGGCCGACGGATCGTCGATCTTGTGAACATCGTCGACCGCGACCAGCAGCGGAAACGCGCGACTCACGCCGCTGATGAAGTGCCGTAACAGCTTCTGCGCCTGCCCCGCGTCGAGCTCCGATAGGTTCTTGAGACTCGGCCGCGCTTCTGCATCGTTCGCAGGAGCTAGGTTCGTGAACAGCTCCGGCACGGCGCCGATTTCCGCAGCACGCGGCAGCGCGTCGAGCAAGTGATTGGCGAGGCGCTGCGCGACTGCAAACGGCTCGCGCGCACCCGTCGCAGTAGCGCGCGCGACCGTGAAGCCGTGCGTGAGTGCGTCGAGGGCACACGCATCGAGGAGCCGCGACCGGCCGAGTCCAGCAGCCGCTTGAACGAGGACGCCACCTGTACGGCGAAGTCGCGCATCACGTAACGCATCGCGCAGCGAGGCCAGCGCTTCGTCGCGACCGACGAGCGTCGGCGTCGACAGATAGGCGCGTGAAACGGCTTCGGACTCTTCGGCGTGAAGTCCGGCGCATGCAGCCAACCGCTGCATGACGTCGAACGCGCTCGGCGGTCGCAGCGCGGGCTCCGTACTGATCAGTGCGAGCACCAGATCATCGAGCGCGTCCGGGATCTCCGGCACGAGGGCCGAAGGCGCGATGGGCTTTTCGGCCCACGCCGCGCGGAGATCCGCGAACTTACGCACGGTGTAAGGTACTCGGCCGGTGAGTGCGTAGTAGACCGTGACGCCGAGCGAGTAGAGATCGGTGCGCGCATCGAGCGCGAGCCGCTGCACCGTCTCGGGTGCGGTAAACGCCGGCGTGCCGACGACGTCCGATCCACCGGCGCTCATCGGCGACATCGCACCGAAGTCGATCAGCTTGGCAGTGCCCGACTGCGTGCAGCGGATGTTGCGCGGCGTGACGTCGCGATGCAGTAAGCGCCGCGAGTGCAGCAGCGCGAGTGCGGAGCAAACGTCGAACGCGACCCGGCATACGTCGCGCCACGGGAGCGGCGCCCGTTCGCGCAAATCACCGCCGTCGAGCAGCTCCATTGTGTAAAACGGCGAGCCGTCGGCCTGAATGCCGTAGTCGAACACGCCGATCACGTGTGGATGGTTGAGTTGCGCGAGTGTGTGGAACTCGCGTTCAAAGAGGGCTGCGACGTGCGCGCGCTCGGCCGAAGATGCTTCGACTGTCAGTTGCTTGAGCGCGACATCGCGACCGAGCGTGAGATCGGTTGCGCGATGTACGGTCGCCATGCCGCCTTGCCCGAGAAGCTCGTGCATCTCGTAGCGTTTGGCGGCGCGATCGACGGCAAGCTGCGCCGATCTATCTACGGGTGGGCGCGTCATCGAGTCGGCGGACAGTCCAGGAGATTGCCCGCCGATCATATGGCGATTCAGCGCACGGTGAGCAGTGTGGGACTTTTCGCGATTCCACTCACCTGGGTGATGTGACTCGCCCCCGCGCTCGATGCCTGCGAAACCCTTCGCCGGACTACCGAGCAGTGACCGTCCACCGCGCACACGGTGTTTGGCTCGCCGTGCGGCGGGCCGGGGTCACATGGCGGCGCAGGGTCACACCGGAGGATCGCGGTATCCGCGTCGGAGCGGAGACCGACGTACTCCACGGGTGCATCCGAGCTCGCACCGCAGCAACCGAGCGGGACCGGCGTGCAGTCGTCGTCGCTCGCACAACGCGAAAGATCGGTCATTCGCAAATCGATACGTACGCACCTGCGCTCGACGCAATCGGCCCAGTACACGGGCGCGAGCGGCGGGCGATCCTCCGCTGGACAAGGCGCACACGACACGCTCGCGCACGTCGTCTGCGCGTCCGGTCGCTGCTTGGGTTTTGCATCGAAGCTCCACGGATCGGAAGCCGGGCAGACGCAGCAGCGTGCGGGAACGAGCTCACAATCGCTGCGCGTCTTGCACTCCGGTGGACCGCTATTCTTCCCGCCGCCGTCGCCCGCCGCGCCTACCAAGACAGTCGCGTCCGCGCCGGCGTCGGCTTCGCGGTTGGTCCTGGCGCACGCACCCAACGCACACGCGCAGATCAGCAGCGAGAGCGCGATTGTGTCACGTTGTGCCATCCAGGCCATATCTGGCAAACATATAGCAGCTTTCGTGCCGCCGCCATCAGCTGCTGTCGTGCTCGTCCGTGTGACCTGCCCGATCTGCGTCGCCGTGCTCCTTGGCCGCCAGCGCGGCGGCGCACTTGAGCGGTGCGGACGCAAGGTTCCACAGTCTCTATCGCGATTCACACTGCCGAAGTCGAAGCCAGCTTCCGTGCGCTCGCGCAACGACGCGGCTGGGGCGACGACTGGGATCAAATCGAGACGCGCGGCGTCGAGCTGCTGATGCCAAACCCATTGGGTCGCCTCGCCCGCCGCGAAGAAGTTGCCGACCTCGTCACGTTCGCCGCGAGCGAACGAGCCCAGCTTTGTCAACGGCGTGCACTTGCGCATCGATGGCGGCGCGACCGACTTAGCGTTTTGACACACGCTTAGCGCGACGCGTGGAACGGCACACTCAGCTGGTCGAGCATGAACGCCATGACGTCGACGCGTTGCGTGATGCGATCGTCGAGCGACATGTCGTTGCCGTGGCCGGCTGCGGCGTTCGAGCGATACAAGACCGACCTGCCGCCAATGGCTGCAGCCTGCAACCGCGCCGCCATCTTGCGCGTCTGCAACGGGCCGACGCGCGGATCGTTTTCGCCCGTGACCAGCAGCACCGCGGGGTAAGCGGCGCCGTCGGTCACGTGATGGTACGGCGAGTAGGCGTACAGCGCAGAGAACTGCTGCGCGTCGCGCACGCTGCCGAACTCGGTGGTGTTGAACGCACCGTTCGGTTGCAGCTCGACGCGCAACATGTCGTAGATGCCCACGAACGACGTGACCGCGCGCATCAGCTCCGGATGCTGCGTGAAGGTCGCGCCCATCAAAAGGCCACCGTTACTACCGCCGATGATGCCGAGGCGCTCCGGCCTGGTGTAGCCGCGCTCCGCTAGCGTCTTAAGCACTGCCGCGAAGTCGTCGAAGACGTTTTGTTTGTGCTCGAGCCGGCCCTGTTCGTGCCACGCGTCGCCGAACTCACCGCCGCCACGGAGATTGGCGACGGCCAGCGCCACACCTTGGTCGAGCCAGAGCACGTTGTCCAAGCGGAAGCGAGGCTCGATGCTGAGGCCGTAGCCGCCGTATCCGGTGGCGATGCAGGCGCCGGTTCCATCGCGCGGCGCGCCCTTCGGCATGAGCACGGTGAAGGGCACATGTGTACCATCTTTGGAGTTGGCGATCTCGCGCGTGACGACCGCATCGCTCATCGATAGCGGCGGCCGCTCGGCGAGATCAGTTTTTTCGCTGTGACCGCTCTTCTCGTCGTAGCGATACCAGGCCGCGGGGTCGACGAACGACTCGCTGGCGAACAACACGCCGCTGCCGTCGCGCATCAAACCGTAAACCGACGCAACTTGGAGCGCCGCAGCCATCGGCTGCGGCTTCCCCGTGTGGTCGAACACGCGGATCTCGGATGGTCCTCCGAGCTGGTATGTGAGGTAGATGCGTGCGTCGCTGACTGCGATCGAGCGCGCGTCCATGAAGCTGCTGACGATCGCGACATCCGCCTCGGGCACCAGCACTTTGGTGCGAGTGAGGTCGGGCGCGCGAGCATCCGTCACCAGCAGCTTGCCGCGCGGTGCGCCGCGGCGCGACACGACGAGCAAACGATCGTGCGGCGCGAACGTGACCTGCGCGATCTGATCGGCGAACGCAGCGAGCTGCCTCCAGCTGCCGCTCTTGTCGCGAAGGTAGTGCGCGACCTCGCCGCCATCGCCATTTTGAACGCTGACGAGTAAGCGTCCGCTTGCCGGATCGAGCTCGAGCTGCACCTCGGCGATGCGCGGCAGCTCTTTCCCGAGCTCGTACCGATCACTCGCCGCGTCGCTGCCGAGCGCGTGAAAGTAGACCTGTTGGTAAAAGTCTTCATCCTCCGCCGCCCGCTCGCCCTTGCGCGGATAACGTGTGTAGAAGAAGCCCGAACCATCGGCGAGCCACGCCACGTCGCCACCGGCCGTGCCGCCGTTGACGCGCTCGACATTGTCCGGAAGTAGCTTGCCGCTCTCGACGTCGACCACGCCGACATCACCGGACTCGGTCCCGTGTTTGGAGATCGACACCGCCACGCGCTTGCCGTCGGGCGAAGGCACGTACCAGTCGATCGCGGTTCGCCCCGACACATCGAGCTGATTCGGATCCAGCAACACCCGCAGCTCGCTGAGCTTGCCGCCCGCGGGCATGACGCCCAAGTACGGCTGCTGCTTCGGCGGCGCGGCGACCTCGATAAACCAGGCGCTACCGGCGCGCTTCACGTCGCGATACGAAGGCGACTCGACTTTGTAGACTTCGACCGTTCGCGCGCGGATCGCTGGCAGGTCGCGCAAACGATCGAGCACGCCGCGCGTGTAGGTGTTCTCCGTGTCGCTCCACTGCTTGACCGCCGGGTCGTCATCGGCTTCCAGCCAACGGTACGGATCGGCGACGGACACACCATGATAGACGTCGGTCACCGGCCGCCGTTCCGTGGCTGGCGGTTGCCTCGATGACATAGCCGACGACGCTGCGGCGAACGGCGCGCGCTGCGGCGTTTGTTCAGCGGCGGGGCGCGGTCCACTTCCACACGCCAAAAGCAGCGAGCTCATGAGCCATGCGGTACGTTTCATGATCACGGCATAACATGGCGCTCTCCGCCTACGGAAGTCGCACGCACGCAGAGCAGCTCACTCGGTACCGTGGCGGCGCCGATGATCTCGCGATTCTCAATCGCGAGATCATCGACATCTCGCTAGGTGGCTTCTACGGCGCTTCGAAACTCGGTATAGGCGCGCACCAGTGCGTTGAGCGTGAAGGATCGGTTGAGACCGCTTGGGTTTGGGAGAATCCAGGTCGTTGCGCCGGCGAACCTCGTCCGTTGTAGGCCCCACTCGACGTTCGTTAGATTCATCATTGCCGCGAATGCGCGTTTGCCGAGGAACGCTAGCGCGCGCGGTGCGTGTCGCCGCATCCGTACTTCGAACTCGAGCCGAGCGTCCTTGAATTCGTGCGGCGACACATCCGCTGCTTTGCTGGTCGCTCGATTTACGACTGCTGTGACCCCGTATCCGTAGTCGAGGAGGCGGCGCTCGTCGTGAGGTTGCAGAAGTACATCCGTAAAGCCCGCGCGATAGAGCACAGTCCAAAAGCGATTGCTCGAGCTCGAGAAGTTGTGGCCCGCAACCTCAGCGCTCGGCGGTCGGTTGATGCCGCAGAAGATCGCTTTCAGTTTGTCGTCGAGAACATCCAGCTCGTGCATGGTCAGACTTTAGCTCAGCACAACACGCAGCCGCGTCGTTATGCTAGAAACCGCTCGATGGTCGAGATACAGACAGCTCGAAGAAGCTCGTCCATGACAGAGAGCGTCTTCGACTTCGATCGGGTTTTTGCGTCGCGGCCGGCGATCCTCGCGCCGATGGAGGATGTCTCCGATGCGGTCTTCCGCAGGCTGTGCCGCGCGCACGGCGCCGACGTGTGCGTGACCGAGTTCGTGCGCGCGGAGAATCTGGTCACTGACCGGCCGCTCGAGCGCAAGAAGATCCAGCTCGAGCAACACGACGCGCCGACCGCGATCCAGATCTACGGAGCCGATCCGGCGATGCTCGCGGAGGCCGCCGAGATCGCCGAGCGTGCGGGGCCGGCGTACATCGACATCAACTGCGGCTGTTGGGTGCCGCGCATCGCGCGCAAGGGCTCGGGCGCCGGCTGGCTGCGCGACCCCGCTGCGATGGTCGCGATGGCAAAGATGGTGGTGTCGCGCGTGGCGTTGCCGGTGACGGTGAAGACGCGCATCGGCTGGGGCGACGAGTCGGAGATGCCGATCGTCGACATCGCGCGCAGGCTGCAGGACGTCGGCGTGCGCGCAATCACGCTTCACTGCCGCGCGGCGACAATGGGCTACCGAGGCGGGGCGGACTGGAGCTGGGCGAGCGCGGTGCGGGAGGTCGTCTCGATCCCGGTCATCGTCAATGGCGACATTCGCACTGCGGACGATGCCAAGCGCGCGCTCGATACTACCGGCTGCGCGGGCGTGATGATCGGGCGGCGCGCGATGGAGCACCCTTGGATCTTCGGCGAGGTGCGTGCCCGCTTGGATCAACATGGCCCGCGCCGCCCGCCCACCGTGCAGGAGCGCTTCGCACTGGCGCGCGCGCACCTGGTCGCAATGGCGAACGATCGCGGCGAGTGGCACGCGATCAACGCCATGCGTCGCGCCTACAAGGGCTACCTGCACGACGTGGTCGATGCCAAAAACCTGATCGACGAGATCAACCGCACTCCGTCGCTGGCCGGCACGCTCGAGGCACTCGACCGCGGCCTCGACGAGCGCACGGACAACACGGCTGTTCGTGCGGCGCTTCGGGCCTGACGCGGCGAGCGACGAGGAACACTCGCATGTGCCGCTGCGATGACCCGCGTTTCGTCGCGAGGCTCGACAGCGCTTCACGCACACGAGACGTCGCGAACGCCGCGAAGCTTCCCTGCTACTTCCAGGACACGATGCCAGTCTTGCGCGTCTCCGGCTGACACGTCGGACAGAAGAACGTGTCGTGGCCGTGCACGCCGGCTCGGCGGATCGTGTCACCACAGCGCGGGCACTTCTCGTGGTGACGGTTACGGACCTTCAGAAAATCTCGGAGCTTCTCATCGAGGGCAGGCTTGCGCGCTTGGATCGTGTCGACTGCATGGCGCATCACCGTAACCATGCCCCGATGCAATTGCGTGAGGTCCTCCGCGGTGAGCTTGTTGACCATCGTCTTTGGATGGATCTGCGCTTCCCATAGGACTTCGTCAGCGTATGCATTGCCGAACGCGTCGAGCGCACTCTTGTCCATCAAGAACACGCGCACCTGATCGCGGCGCTTCTTCGCGAGCGCCGCGAGTGCTTCAGGCGTGAACGCATCGGACAACACGTCGACACCGATCCGTTCCAGACCCGGCACGACCTGCCAGGCGCCGCGCTCGAGAATATAAACCTTCCCCATTTGGACATCGTCGCGGTACACCAGCGTCTCCTGGTTCGCGAGCGTCCAGGTCATCGCGACATCGCGCGGCAGTTTTTGCTCGGCGAACAAGAAACGACCCGCGAGCATGGGTGAGATCACCATCTGCAACGCTGGGTCTTCGAAGTCGAAGATCACGAAGTGCGCGCGCCGCTCTACGCTACGAAACACGTGGCCTACCAAGAGCTGAGCAGGGTCGCCCTTGACGGCGATGCGCAAGATGGTCGGCTTCTGTACCTTCACCGAAGCGATGCGTTGTCCGCGCAGGCGCTCGTGCAGAATCGGGACGAAATACTCGAGATCGGGGCGCTCGGGCATACTTCACGGTGATAGCACGCGAGGCGGCGCCGAGTTGTGTTCATCGCTGCTCCCGACTTGCCACCTTGGGCCGCCGCGGCTCCTCGCAACGAGGACGTTAGCGACGTCTCAGTTCCCGGAGACTGCGTTGCCAACCGCCTTGACGCCCTCGACCCCGAGCGTTCCGACGCCCTGCGCGACCCCGATCAGGCTGACGCCCAGAGCGGCAGCCGCGCCCAGCCCGATCTGTGTCTGCAGGCTGTCGTCGATCGAAAACTTCGGGTCGTCCAGGTTGCCTTGCAGGGTGACATCCGTGGAGATGGTGCCGTTGTGATCCTCGAGGGAAGCCAACAGCGCCGCGCGCGGCATGCTCAAGAAACTGGCGCCGACGTCGTCGCTCTTCGAGAGCTTCAACCCGTGGATATCGACGTGACCCTTGGCGATGACACGCCGATGCGCGATCACCGGCGACAAGGTCATGTCGAGCGTGCCCTGCGCGACGCCGTTGCGCATCGACTTGACCAAGTACGGATCGAGCGAAGTGAGGTCGAGCTTTCGCCAGCGTAGCGCGAGCTTTCCATCCAACGTCGCGAAGGTCATCGCACCCGAGACGCGCATGTCGCCGCGACTGTGGCGGCCGGGAACCGTGCCGGCCAGCTCGATCGTCGAGCGTTCGTCGAACTCGGGAAACTTCAACTGTCGAATCGTGCCGGCGATGCCTGTCACGCGCATGCGCACGCGCCGCGGCATCGAATCGTCGATGAAATCGATCGCTGCGTCGCGCAACTCGAGCTCCTCGAGCAACAACGCCTTGCCCGGCTGTACAGCCTCGTCCGAAGCGCCGCGGCGCACTTCGCTCAGCTCGGGCACCACGTGAGTCGACCCATCGCGGTTCCTGACGATGGCGAGGTACAGGCCATCGATCGAGGCACGCGAGATGACGCGCGGGCTCAGCAGGAGCTGGCGCGGGGAGATGTCCAGGGTCACCGTCGACGCGTGCAGCTGCATGTCCGCGGGCCAGCGCGCGTCCGGTCGCCCGATACGTATGCCTCTCGCGATCACGCGAGACGGCGTGATCGTCAGCTCGTCGAAGCTGCCGTGCGGACCCAGCGCAGACTGCAACTGGGAGCGTGCGTAGAGCTTCGTCGCATGCAGCAGAGCGCAGAGCAGGAACGCAACGACCGTAATCGCGAGGAGGATGATCGCAGTGCGACGCCGCAAATACTGGGGAATGTTGAGCGTGCCTGCGTGCATGCCAAGACCTCTGCGCTCACCTACGCGCGAATGTGACCGCGTCGAGTCGCTGTTGACGACGATTCGTCAGCGATAGCGCCGTCGATTGCAGTGTCCGGTGCAGTGTCCGGAAAGAGAACATCCTTTGAGCGCCAAACCATTGGGATGCCCAACGATTAGACCGAGGCCGAACTGCCGCTCCACGTGGGCGTCGGTTGGGCTCTCGGCGTGCGCGGCTCCGCAGAACAGACCCAAAGTTTAGAGCAATAGGTAGGCAGAAACTACCTGAGCGACGAATGATGATGGCGACGACATGCATAGATTGTTGGGTCGCATCAACGATGCCCGCGCGATGAAGGTTTCGAGCGTCGAGATTCGGCAACCGGAATGCGCAGCCAATGGCGGCGGACGTCTCGCGTTGGCATCGTGGCCCTTGACCTCATCCGCCCACGAGCATGCGCTGCAGCTCGGTCCTGTGGTCGGAGTGGCACTACGGCTCAACGCGCGCGGACGCGCAGCGGCGTGGTGACGCCATAACGCTCGTGTACTGCGGCGGCGTGGAGCGCTTCGTTCGCGCTCAGCTCACCAGCGAGCAGCCTGCGATAGGCAATGAGCGTGCGTGTCACCTCATCGGCGCGCTCCCAGACCAACTCCACGCGGAAGCGCCGCACCCCGAGCTCGAGCAGCTTAGGGACGAGCGGCGCGGCGCTTTGAGCGAACGCGTTGAACACCGTGTTACGGCAGCCGACGTCGACCACCACCGGGTGCTCGTGACCGGCGAAGTCGCGCAGCGCGATGCGGTGCGCTTCGCAAGGGCGGCCGCACGTGCGGTAATCGGTGCCGCTGCTCAGCAGATGCGCGTACACGCAGTGCGAGTTGTGGAACGTGGGGATGTGGTGGTGCAGCGTGAGCGCGACGCGGCCGCGAGGCACGTGCGCAAGCAGCTCGAGCAGCTGCGTCTGATTGAGATCGTGGGAGGCCGTGACCGTGGCCAAGCCGAGGCCAAGTAAGTGATGGGCGGTGAGCGAGTTGGTGACGTTGAGCGAAAAGTCGCCATGCACGCTGGGCGGAGACTCGGCAGTGGCACGCCTGTGCTTGGCAAAATGCATGAGCGCGCCCCAGTGGCGCACCAGGACGCCGTCGGGCTTCAAAGTCGCAATGCGGCGATCGTAGGTCTCTTCGCCCGGCTTCTGCACGCGCACCGTCGCGAGAGTCACACGCAATCCAGCCTGCCGCGCGCGCTCTACCGCGCGCCCTAGCCCCACCATCTCCATCCAGTCGAGCTCCACCTCAGCACCGGCACCGAGCCCACTCGCGATCACGGCTTCGAGCTGCTCGTCGGTGCGACAGAGCGGAATCAGTTCGGGAGGACCCACGTCGTCGCCGTTGGTCCGCGACAGTTCGCGACGCAGCTCGGGCACGCAGACCCTCGCGGACGGTTCCTGGTACGGATTGCGGAGAAGCTGCGCTTCGAGCTCCGCCGAAAGCTCGCGGCGCAACCGCTTGAGCTCCGAGACCGGCGCGTGCAGACCGGGCTCGAGCTCTGTCAGGTCGAGCTCCGCGAGGTGAAACGGGGTGCCGCCGAACGCGCCGAGCTTCTCCGCGAGCAGCGCGCAGTCGAGCCCTCCGGAGCGCGCGGGTGCGAGCGCGCTTTCGGCTTCGCTAATGGCACGGAGCGAGCGGTCCCCGAAGCACGCATGGGCCTCCACCGAAAGTCGTTCGCCCGCACGCCCGCGCACGCACAGCGCGACCGGTATGCGGCCGCGCGCGGGCTGGCCCACACGCCGCTCGGCCTCGCGCGTGATCTCCGGGTCGCCCGTCAGGCGCACCGCATCGCCGACGCGCACGCGCGATAGGTTCGGTCCAGGCTGCCCGAAGCGCAGCTCCAAGCTGCGGTCTTCGAGGAACCGAACTCCGAACAGCGGTCCCCCCGGAGCGTTCTCGGGATCGTGCTCAGCGCGCGCCACGAGCTCGAACATCACGCCCATGCCCGGGCGCAGAAGCTCGCGCAAGTCGCGCTCGCCAGTGAGCGCTACCCGCACGCTGCGCGCGCGCACGTCGATGACTTCGCCCAGCGCGAGGCCGCGGTGCTTGGGCGTTACGGCCACGACCAGCGTCTGATGATTGTCGCCGTGCAGAAAGCCCAGCGAGCCGCCCCGCGAGAAGGTGAGCTGGGTGCGCTCCACGTCACGGCGCATGCGCTCGCGATCATCGTCCGTAGTGCCGCGAAGCAACGCATCGCGCCAGTTTCGCCACGAGTCGACCGTGGTACTCACGTACGCGGCGCCTTTGTAACGCCCTTCGATCTTGAGGCTGTGCACGCCCGCGTCCAGCAGCTCGGGCAGCGCCTCGTGGGCCGCGAGGTCTTGCGGACTCAGCAGGTACCGCTGGTCGCCGAGCTCGCGCCGATTTCCGTCCACGATCGCTTCGTAGGGCATGCGGCAGGCTTGCGAGCACTGGCCGCGGTTCGCGGAGCGCTCCGAGAACGCTTCGCTGGTCAAACACTGCCCGCTCCAGGCCATGCACAGCGCGCCGTGCACGAACACCTCGCACTCCATCGGGCTCTCGCGTGTGAAGCGGGCGATTTCTCGAGTGCTCAGCTCACGCGGCAGCACTACGCGCTGCATACCCAGCGTGGCCGCGAACGCGGCGCCCTCCGAGCTCGAGATGGTCATCTGCGTGCTCGCGTGCAGGCGGATTTCGGGCGACAACGCGCGAGCGATGAAGGCCGTCGCCGGATCTTGAATGATCAGCGCGTCCACCCCGCTCGCGACCACTCCGCGGAGCAGCCGCTCGAGGCTCGCGAGCTCGTCTTCGAACACCAGCGTGTTCAGCGTGAGATAGAGCTTCACGTTGGCGGCGTGAGCGCGACGCACGAGCTCGGGCAGCGCGTCGAGGTTGAACGCTGTGGAGCGCCCGCGGGCATTGAAACCCTCGGACAAGCCCAGGTAAACGGCATCTGCTGCGCTGGCGAGCGCCGCGACGAACGCTTCTTCCGTGCCGGCGGGCGCGAGAATCTCGGGCCGCCGGCGAGGCGCGCGCGTGGAATCCTCAGCGCCTTTAGGTGGCGTCATCATCGAGCTACTCGATCGATTACCTTAAACGCATGAAGCTCCTTTTTGCCACTACCAATCCCCACAAAGCGCGCGAGCTCGCGCAGATGCTGGTGCCGCTCGGCATCGAGGTGTGCAGCCTCGCGGAGGTGGCGCCCGGCTTGTCCGAGCCCGTCGAAGACGCTGACACCTTCGAGGGCAACGCCCGGATCAAGGCTGTGGCGTACGCGCGCGCGTTGAAGATGTCCGTGCTCGCCGACGACAGCGGCCTCGAAGTCGACGCCCTGGGGGGCGCGCCGGGCGTGCACTCGGCGCGCTACGCGGGCGTCGGTCACACGCGTGAGGAACGAGACCGCGCCAACAACCAGAAGCTGATTTCGGCGCTAAGGCGTCTCGGCAACGTCGACCGCTCCGCGCGCTTCGTGTGCGCGCTGTGCCTGGTCGACGCGGAGGGACGCGTCCTCTTCGAGGCGCGCGGCACATTCCCCGGCGTGATCACGAACGAAGCACGCGGCGAGAACGGCTTTGGTTACGACCCGCACCTATTCCTGCCCGACGTGGGGAAGACCAGCGCCGAGCTTCCGTCCGATCAGAAGAACGCCCGATCGCACCGCGGCGCCGCGACGCGGGCACTTCACGCTTGGCTCGTGCAGAACCCTCTTTGATGAGCCCTCCGTCGACGGGAATGACAAGGGTGGCGCTCATGTCCACGGCGCAGTCAACGACAAGGTCAGCGCCCACGACAGGGGCAGCCACGAGCCCACCATGGCGAGCGACGCCACCGCTCGAACATGGGGCCGCGCGCATTTAGAGAGCATCTAACGCGCAACCACCGGCGTGGGTCGGATGCGTTCGGGCACTTCGGTTGGGGAACAGCCCAGCTGCGGATGCGCGACCTTGGTGGCGAGGTCGTAGAACACGGCATCGGGTAGCGGCTCCAAACGGCCGTGGATGCGGAAGCGAAGGGAACGCTTGACCACGAAGTCGTAGAGCAGCGGGTTCTGTCGACGGATGGCGTCGAGCGCATCTCGACGTGCGCGCAGCGTGCCCACTTGCTCGGCCGCTGACCAGCGCAGCGGCCCGCGCGATGCGAACAGCTCGGTGCTCAACATGCGCACGATATTGAGGGCCGGGCTGGGATAGTCCGAACCGTCCAGCATTCGGCAACGCAGGTCAGGGTCGGCGAATATCGTCGCCATCTTGGCCTGCGTGCCCACGTAGGGCAGCATCGAGATCTCTCCGAACAAACGGCCGCGATAGGCTGGCTCGTGCATCATCTCGAGGAAGCGCTCGAAGTAGCTGCGCGGCGCGCCCGAGCTCTTCGTGTCCGACTCTTCTTCGCCGTCGCGGCCCGCGTGTAGCATCACCACCGTGACCCCGGCGTCGAGCGCGCGCCGCAGTCGTAGTGGATTGCCAAGGTCTTCGTCTCCGTCGGCCACGCGCAACGTGTGTTCCTTGCCCGTGTGGCTGAGCAAGGCGAAGCCGAGGCCGGCCATTGCGCGGTAGAACGCATCGAGCCGCGGGTCGGCGGGATCGATGTGCTGCGCCGGCGGCAACCACTTCAGGTGGCGAACACCGAGCTTTGCCAGGCGCTCGAGCTCGGTGAGCGCATGCGGCCGATGAGGATGCACGGATGCGACCGGCGTGAAGCTCGGCGCTCGCAGCCCATGCTTGTCGGCCAGGTGCTTCGCGAGCTGCGTCAAACACTTTGCGGCCGCGATCGCGTAGTCGTTCGACACGTACAGGTCCGAGTGGTCACGGCTCGGCTGCAGCCCGGGCGGCGACGGCTCGCCTGCAGGCGGATCGAAGCGGTAGTCGAATGCATACAGGTAATAGGTGCCGCCGAGATCCGCCGCCACCGCGAGGTCGAGGATGCGCTTCAGGTACTGCTCGTTGGCCCTTTCGTCGTCGTCGATGCGGTTGGCGTTCGCGAGCGCTTGGCGCAGGACGGTCCGAACGCCGATCACATCGTGATAGTCGGGATGAAGCCACACGTTGTCTTCGGTAAAGCGCAGCTCCGGCAGGCGTTCGGGTTCGCGCAGCCCAGCGCGGTCGCGCGCATCCAAGAGATCGGCACAAGCCAGCTTGCGTC
>DASRXR010001127.1:0-11543 GCA_035687405.1 Polyangiales bacterium | reverse complement strand
GACGTATCGAGCAACCGTGCAAACCCGGCCCGCACCCGATCCGCACGTTCGGCCGCGCGCTCCCACTTCGCATCGACGAGCTCTGCCGCGTCCTCGAAGGCGCGTTGTTGGCCCCGCTCGGCGCAGTCGGGCCACGCTTGATGCGAATGCCCGGTCAGAAGCAACCGCTCGCTCACTCGAAACCGCGTGTAGTGCGCCGCGAGCGGGTTCGGCGTTTGCGCGAGCTCGGCCGCACTGCGGATCATCAGAGCTTCACCCGGATCGCCCACAAGTCAGGAAACAGCGGGCGGAACAACGTGCTGCGGAGATATTCAGCGCCGCTCGAGCCTCCCGATCCGGTCTTCGTGCCGATCACGCGCTCGACCATCTTCACGTGCCGATAGCGCCACTCCTGAATGCCTTCGTCGAGATCGACCAATCGCTCGCACAACTGGCTGATCAGCGCGTCTTGCCGATACACCGAGAGCAGCACGTCTTGCATCGCCTCCGACGCTGCGATCGACTCCCGAACGTCTCGCTTCGACACCTCGTCCGGCACCGCAAATCCGTGGCCTTCGAGGTATCGTGCAAACGAATCCCAAACCGTGCGCGCCTCGAGTGCCGCCGCGAGCGTCGCGCGCTCCGCCGAGCCGTCCGGATAGTGGTGGAGCGCCGATTCGCGCTTATGGCCCAATGCGAACTCCACTTGGCGGAACTGCACCGACTCGAATCCGCTCGCCGTATCGAGCCGGCTGCGAAACGAGTTGAACGACATCGGCGTCATCGTCTCGAGGATGTCCACCTGCGCGACGAGCGTCTTCAAGATGGTCAAAATTCGCTTCAAAGTCGCGAGCGCGTGGTGCGTTTCGCCGGCCTCGAGCAACGCCTGGAGCCGCGCTGTCTCGTGCAGGATCTGCTTGAACCAGAGCTCGTAGACCTGATGAATGACGATGAACAGCAGCTCATCGTGCTCCGGCCCTTCCGAGAGTGGCCGTTGCGCATTGAGAAGTGGCCCGAGCTGAAGATAATGTCCGTACTTGAGTGCCATGCGCCCTGCCCGGGAAGCGTGCCACGAAAGACGTTGACAGGTCGCGGGGGCGACCGGGACAGTGCATTTCGAGTTCTTATGACGTCGTCTTACACAAGCGCCGCGCGCGCGCTCTGCTGCCTAGCTCTGGCCGTCGCTGGCGGCTGCCATCGCTCGGAAAGCTTGCCGACGGGTGCCACACCAACGCATCCCGAGGCGGTGACCCCGGGTGGCAAGAGCACACCAGGTGCGCATCCGAAGCCGGTCCCGGCGATGAGCGAGGCGGAGGCCACGCGCGCGCGAAACGATCTGGCGCCGGAGAGCCGCGCGCTGTTGATGGTGAACGGCGCGGAGCGCTGGGTGGATGCGAAGGCGGTCGAGTCGGTCGGCTACACGATCGTCGATCTGCGCGACGACTGGACGCCGACCATCTTCAAGGAAGAGCACGGGCCGGACGGCGTGCTCTTACCGAATCGCTATCGCCGCGTGTTCGTCGGTCTCGCGAATGACCAGCTCGACAACGACGGTGAGCCACTCGAGCCGCACGAGAAGAACTATCTCGAGCTGTACGGCGTGTTTCCTTCGCTGTCGGTGTTGCGCGAACGTTTCGTTCAAGACGAATCGCAGCCGTGTCACGACCAGGACAGCGTCGAGCAACTCGAATCGGTCGAGACGGTGTCGTACGTCGCGCCGCAGGACATGAAGCGCGACGAGCTGAAGCTGTCGCGCTTCGCGAAAGAGCTCGAGACCGAGCGGAAGAAGCGCAAGCTCGCGACGATTCAAGACCTCGCGACGGTCGACTCGCAATACGCGGCGAAGCTCGGGCTGATCGACAAGCGCGCGAAAGAGAAGCTCGCGATCTCGGCGGTCGAAAAGCGGCTCGCCTGTGAAGGCCTGCTCAAGCCGACGAGCAAACACGCGAAGGGCGTGTACGACGACCCGATGCGGCTCGCAGTCCGCAGCTTCCAGCAGAAGCACATGATCTACGAGGCGAACTATCTACGGCGTAAGACCGTGGATGCGCTCGCGCGGCCGCTGCTCGACAACGACTACGACGGCTTGGTGCGCGCGTTGCGCGAACGCATCGTGTCGGCGGCAGGTGTGATCGAAGACGGCACCGTGAGCGCGCAGTCGAAGTTCCCCGTCCGCAACTTGGTCGACGAATACGGGCAAGAGGCGATCAAGCAGCTCGGGCTGACCGACACAGCGGCCGCAGTCGCATTCTTCAAGAAGCATCCGGCGGAAGACTTCAAGACGCTGCGAGCGGCAGTGAAGCTGCCGGCGCTGCCGGAGTACTACGCGGACATGATGGATCTCTCGATCGTCGTCGATCGCGGGGATGTCTGGTACGACTTGCCGTTCGACAGCAACGGCAACTTCGAGCAGCACGGGCGCAAGCGTTATCCGAGCCTGACGCTGTTCGCGAACTACAACGGCCAGCGGTTCGCGCTCGCGCGCTGGCGCACGACGATCGGCGGTTGGCGTGCCGAACAAGCGTCGGATGGGTACGAGTACTACCGCTACAAGATGTCGGATGTCGGGCCGCGCGTGATCCGGCAGATCGTGTCGGGGCCGGTTTGGATCGCGCCGACGTCGACTCCGGTTCGAAGCCTCGTGAAAGGCAAGACGGTCAACGGTAGCTTCATGAAGCTCGTCAACTACGACGAGCTCGGCCCGGGTTACTTATCCGCGTACGGTTTGGTCGCGGGGTATTTCGTGACGCCGGGTCAGAACGGGCGGCCGGACTGGGACAACGGCGTTCGCGCGCACGGGTCGTCGGACTACCTCTCGATCTACAGCGCCAATGGCTTCTCACACGGCTGCCACCGGCTGCCGAATCACATCGCGATTCGTTTGTATTCGTTCATCCTCGCGCATCGCACGAAGTCGGTCGCGGGCGATCAGCCGCTCAACTTCACGCGGCAGTTCTTGCAGAAGGACAAGGTCTACGACATTCGCCTGCCGTCGCGCGGATACGCGTATTACTTGGATCCGCCGCTGCCAGTGAACGTTCTCGAAGGCGACATCAAGGGCCCGCAGAAGAAGCCGATCATCGGTTACATCCCGAAGCCGAACGAGTTGTACCCAGGGCCGCCGCCGCCTGCACCGAACAGCCCCGAAGCGAAGGCAGGTGGGATGTGAACATGCCGGATTGGAGGAGCTTGATCGCGAATCCGAGGGTTCAGGTCGGCGGAGTTGTCGGCGTCGGCGTGCTGCTCGCGTTGCTCGGTTGGTTCTTGCACGCGTCGGCGTTGCCGCCGGCAACGCCGCCCACGACTCAGGCGCCGCCGGCAGCTGCAGGGACTCCGCCGGAAGGCACCGCGACAGCTGCGGCCCCTCCGGCGACGCCGCCACCCGAGCCGCCGAAGACCACGGCGCAGATTACGTTTACGACCAACCCGTCCACGAACGCGACGGTGAGTTGGGGCAAGACGCGGCTGGGTGTGATCACGCCGAAGGCGCCGTTAGTCATCGTGCGTCCGCGTGACAGTGGTCCGCTCGACGTCGTCGTAAAGGCGATGGGCTATTTGCCTGTGCAGACGAGAGCCCACACGTTTGCGGACACGCGGATCGTCGTGAGGCTGACAAAGCCCGACGCGACCCAAACGTTGGTCGGCTACAAGGCGCCGATCGACGGGGGCATAGGGCTGGACGGCTCGACGCCGGAAGCGATCGCGCCTCCCCCGTTTCCATAGGGGCTGTTTAGCTCGCGCGCTGTTGGTTTTGCGCCGGCCGTACCAGCTCGAAACCGGCCTTTTTCCAGGCCTTCGTGCCGCCATCCAAGTTGTAGACCTTCGTCAAACCTGCGGCGATCGCGAGTTGGGCCGCCATGTTGCTGCGATTGCCGGCCGCACAGACGAAGATCACGTTGTCGCGCGGCAAAAGCGCTTTGACGCCTGTCCGCAGACGCGTGAGTGAGACGTGCCGCGCGGCTGGAATGTGCCCAGACATCCACTCGGGGAGATCGCGCACATCGACCACATCGACGGCGCCCGTCCCGATGAGCTGCTGAGCTTGTTCTGGGGTGATGCGTTCAATCATGGTCTGTCCAATATAAGGAAGGAATGTCCCGTCGCAAGCCGTGGACATCGCGGTCGCCGGGGTCCGGCCAGAAACCACAAACATTACCCAGACTTGAGACGCCGGCCCACCCACATCTTTCTGAATTTTGCGTCGTTTTTACAGACGCCGCTCGTAGCTTCAGCACGGCTCCACCCCTCATTGGGGAGCGCAGCCGTTAGCGGCAAACCGCCTGTCGAACTCAGCGGCACGGCCGACTACGACGTCGCGCGTGACGTGCGCGGTGAAAGCGAAAAGGCGGTCACAAACCGCGCTGTCTGCAGTTCGCCACGGCTGCGAACGCCGAGTGCGCAGCGCCCGAACCCGGTGAGTTGACCGGTGGTGCGTGATCTTGCATAAGCGGATTGACGACGGCGATTCGGGTCAAAGTCGTCACTTTCGAGCGTGTCATTGCAACGGAGCCGCGCTTGCGCGGCATGGATTCACTGTCACTCGGGCGACAGCAATCCGTGTTCGACGGGCGGTTCCGCCACCCCGGCGCGAACGGTCACGCGTCGCGTGCACGAGGAACCCCGACGGGGTACGTCGTGAACTTAGCTTGATGAGGTTCTCATGCATCTACGCAACCTCTGTATCGGCGCCGCGCTGAGCGTCGCGCTATTCAGCGTCACCGCCAGTGCGCAGCAGCGGCCCGCGCCGACTAGCGCAGCCAACGAACCGCAAACGGTCCGCGGACACCTCGACAAGGCAGACCGCGCCTACTCAGAAGGCCGTTACGCCGATGCGGTGCAGAGTTTCCTCGCCGCCGATCGGCTGCAGCCGACGCCGGCGCTGCAGCTCGCGCTCGGCAAGACGTATGAACAGTTGAACGACTCGTCCCGCGCGCTCGCGTCCTACCGCGAGTACTTCGTGCGCGCACCGCGGGCCCCGGACCGCGCACAGGTGCAGGCACGCGTCGCGGTGCTTGCGACGCAGCTCGCTGAAAGAGGCGTGCAACAGATCAGCGTCAGCTCCGTACCCGCCGGCGCCACGGTGATAATCGACACGAAGGCGCTCGGCACGACGCCGATCTACGTCGATCTATCGCCGGGTCCGCATCATCTGGAATTTCATCGGGACGGCTACGAATCAGCTGGCTTGGACTTCGAACTGTCGCCGCAGCAGCCGCTGAACGTAATGACGACCTTGGTACCCTTGCGTCCGGGTGCGGTCGCAAGCGCCACTCCCGCGCCGGCCGCGGCACCCGCTCCAACACCTGCCCCCGCCGCGCCGCAGCCCGCGACCGAACCACCGGCCGAAACGGCCGCAGCTCCAACTGCAGATCCGGCTGCGCTCGCAAGCGCCGAAGCCCCGCTCAAGAAGCACGACGACGTGACGACCATCATGCGGTCGGTCGGGTTTGGCGCGCTCGGCGGCAGTGTTCTCACGCTCGGCACGGCGGTCGCTTTCGAGCTGATGCGCAGCCAGAGCGAGAGTCGAGCTCGCCAGCAGCGCCAGCAAATCGCATTCAAAGACACGCTCGACACGATGCACACGCAGCAGACGGTCGCACGCGTGTTCGCGGTCACCGCCGGCGTGCTTGCAGCTGCGGGCGGCGTACTCCTCGTGCTCGCGGCGCAGCGCGAACGAAGTGAACCGAACCCTGAAGGCGCGACGGTCGCATGTGCACCGACCGGTTGTAGCGCCGTCTATCAGGGGCGGTTTTGATGCCTGCACCCACGTCCGTGATGCGAATTGCGGCTTGGTGGGTGTTCGCGAGTGTGTTCGCTCTCGCCTGTGACTCCTCAGTCGACGCGAGCCTCGAGCGGAAAGAGTGCACGAGGAACGGTGAATGTTTGCCGGGGTGGGTGTGCTCGGAAGACCAAGTCTGCGTGCGAGCATCGTCGCGCGACGACCCGCAGGAACCGGCCCCGGACGCAGGAAGCCCCGAGGCGGGCGGGGGCATCACACTTCCGACGCCGACCTCACCGGCGAGCTGTAGTGAGGGCATGGCTTGCAACGGAGCCTGCGTCGACGTCACGAAAGACGCGGACAACTGCGGCGCGTGCGGCCAGCGCTGTACCGGAAACGACAACGGCCGTGCGGTCTGTACCGCCGGCGCGTGCGAAATCGTCTGCGACGTGGGCTACACCCGCTGCGGCGACGGCTGCTATCGGTTGAACGACGATCCTCAACACTGCGGAAGCTGCACGTTCAGCTGCCCGGCCGCACAAAACGGCGATGTCACGTGTGCGGAAGGAATCTGCAGCTCGACGTGCAATGCGGGTTTCGCAGACTGCAGTGGCGCGTGCGTGCGCACCGCGACCGACGCGCGGCACTGCGGCGCGTGTGGTGTCGCGTGCCCAGCCGATGAGCAGTGCGCCGGTGGAACGTGTCTGAAGCTGTGTCCTGCGGGTTCGATCGAGTGCAGTCACAGCTGCGTCGATCCCAAGACCGATGTGATGAACTGTGGAATGTGCGGCAACGCGTGTCCTGCCGCGACGAACGCGTCACCGGTTTGTGCTGCCGGCGCGTGCGCGACGCAGTGCAACCCCGGGCTCTCTGCTTGCGGCAGCGCATGCGTCGATCTGCAAACCGACCGGATGAACTGCGGGACGTGTGGTACGACCTGTCCGCCGACGGCCTCGCGAAGCCATCCGGTCTGTGCAGCCGCCAGCTGCAAGCCCGAGTGCGATGCGGGTTTCGTCGCATGCGAAGATCAGTGCGTCAGCCAGCTGTTGCTAGACCAGCTCATGGGACGCGCAACCTGTGCAACGATCGCGATGATGCAAGATCGTTACATGTGCCAGGGCATGACAAACAACAACACGACCTATTGCGCCGGCACGTGCGTCAACGTGACGACCAACAAGCAGCATTGCGGTCGGTGTGGCCGCGTCTGCGAAGCAGGTGAGTCGTGTTTTGGCGGCGTCTGTCTCTAAGGACGGCGGCCGAGCCGGAAGCGCGGTAGCCAGCTCGCGTCGAGGCGTGCGTTGTCGATCACCGCGTCGAGCATGCTGCGACCGAGCTTGGCGAGCTCGAGGAGCTGCGTGATGCGGTCGCTCTGCACTTGAGCACGCGGCAACTGTGGGTCGTCGTCGCGCCGCTTCAACGCGGACAACGCGTCCTCGAGTGCTTCGATCGCGAGCACCACTTCCGCGCGTTCCCGCTCCCGGAGCACGCGCGAGATCATCTTCCACAAGCTGCTCTCGGCTTCGAAGTAGTCGTGCCGATCGCCCTGCTGAAACACCTTCCGCACGACGCCCCAGCGCGCCAACTCGCTCAACGTCATCGAGATCGCGCCGGCCGAAAGTTGTAAGCGCTCGCGCAGCACGTGCGCAGTGAGCGGTTCGTCGCTCAAGTACAAGAGCGTCCAAACCCGGCCCATGTTGCGCTTGAAACCCCACAGGACCATGAGCCGGCCGATCGCGTCGCTGACGATGCGCTCACTTTGCCAGAGCTCGCCGCCCGGAGTTTCGAGCTCGCTGGGGTCATCCGATTCCGGCTCGCGTTCGGACATGCACATCCCTGGGTGTCTCGCCGCTCAGAGCGGCGGCCTGCTACTAAGCGCGGCGCTGGATCAAACCTCGAACCAGTTGGGTCAGCAGCTCTCGTTCGACGGTCGGCGGCAACACGAACAGCTCCTTCAAACCAAGCTCGGTTTCACGTAACGCGAAGTCGCGTGCTTCGCCGCACGCGCGCCGCACCGACGGCGCTTGCGAGACGCGTGCTGCCGACATTGTATCCCCCGCTCGTGCGGTGATCAGCAGCGGGCGCAAAGTCGCCGCATCGTGTTCCAGCGCGAGTGCGAGTGGCAGCGTCGTCTTTCCCTCGGCCAGGTCATGTCCGAGACGCTTGCCGACTTCGTGCGGGATGCCCTCGAGATCGAGCACGTCGTCTACGATTTGAAACGCGATGCCGACGCGCTCACCAAAGCGCCCCAGCCCATCGATGACTTCCAGATCTGCGCCGGCAGTGCGAGCGCCGGCGCGACATGCGTTGGCAAACAGCGATGCAGTCTTGCCCCGTACGATTTCGAGATAGCCGTCGATCCCCAGATCGAGTCGGCCACGAGCCTTGAGCTGCGCGACTTCGCCCGCGATCAGGCGCTGCATCGTCGCGAGCGTATCGGCCAATGCACCAGGCACTCCGCTTTCGTGCACGAGCTCGAGCGCGGAGGTGAGCAGCAGATCGCCCGACAGCACGGACACCAAGTTTCCCCACAACACGCGACTTGCGGGCCGACCGCGGCGTTCCTCGCCTTCGTCGATCACGTCGTCGTGGAGGAGTGTCGCGGAGTGAATCAGCTCGACGGATGCCGCGAGAGGTATCGCTCGAGCTGCGTCACCGCCGCAGGCGCGCGTCACCAGTAACGTCGTCAGAGGCCGGACGCGCTTGCCGCCCGCGAGGACGAGTTGCTCCGCGGCTTTGTCGAGTGGGGGTACGCCCTTCGCTGCCGCAGCGGCCAGCGACCGCTCTAGAGCGGGTAGAACTTCGGCGAGTAACGTATGGATTTGCAACATGTATTCGCCGGCGTTCGAAGCCGACGAATGGGCTTGGGCGGCGCGTTGCAGCGCCTCGAAAGGCGCAGCGGGTATCATTGCCCACCTCCATAACTTTCAAAAAGACGTGAAACTATGCGGTGGTGTCCAGGTAGGGTCAATGGTCCCAAGCCTGCTTGGCCCAGCCCACTCAGTGCGGTGCGGGCGCGGCCGGAGCCGGTGCCGCAGGTGCAACCGGTGCCGCAGGTGCAGGAGCGGGCGGAGTCGCGGGTCGCGCGACCGGCGGTTTCGGTGTTGGCGCGGGCGCTACTGCTGCTTTCGGCTTCGCAGGTTTTCCCGCAGCTGCCGGAGCAGTTGCAGCCGCGACTCGCTCGATGATCAACCCGTCGTACGCATCTGTCCCGGTCGCGCCGCCCGCAGCTGCGAAGAACACGACTCGCAAGCCGTGACCTTGTAGCGCTTTCACCACCGGTGGCGTGGGCACTTCGGCCGGAGCCACTGCCGGCGCCGGCGCTCCGGGAGCCGCAGGCGCTGCCAGAGGATTGCCGCTCGCGTCTCTCGGAACCGCGAGCGGATCCATCACCATCACTTCACCGCTTGCAGCTGTTGGCGGCGGCGGAGCACCCGGCGCAGTCGGCGTCTGGAACGTGCGACCTTCCTTCGTGACACCGAGCGGCGAGAACACCATGTCGGCAGGACCCGCCTGCTCCTTCGGCTTCACGAGTGTCGCAACATCGGGCTGCGAGGCAGGAGGCACGCCGGGCTCCGCCGTCAGCTGCTTCGCAGGCTCACTCGGATCTTCTGCCGTCGTGTCGGTGATCTCGCCCGACGAAGCGATCGTCGGCGCTGGAATCGGCCCGAGCGTGTAACTCGCGAGCGCCGTCAAATCTCCGATCGCGGGTTTCAACGTCTCCTGCAAACGCTCGAGCGCCCAGTTCACCGCGACGTTGCGCCCTTCCCCATCGCCACTCGCGATCAACTTGCGTTGCTCGAGCTCGTACCAGCGCGAAAACCCCTGCGCCGGCATGAGCAACTCGGCGCGATCGAGCTTGCCTTCGGTCATGCGAAGCCGAAGCACGAGCGACAGCACGCGCTCGACACGCGTGCCTCCCGGAACCGGAATTCCGTACGGGCTCGTGTAATATTTGATGCATTCGGTTTCCGTGCAGCGCGGCCGCGGCAGCGCACCGAACGCGCGTGAGAACTGCTGGTTCTGACGCGCCACATCCGGAATCGGCTGACCCCAGCCGTTGAGCCGCGCGAGCGTCGTCGACCAGTACCCCGCAAACCGTGTCACCCACGTCCGCGTCAGCTCCTGCTCGCGCTGCTTGCGCGCTTCGAACCGCTGCTGCGCTTCGGCTTGTTCCGCCTGACGCCGTCGCTCGATCAGCGCGACCGCCGCGAGCCGCGAACGTGCTTGCGCCGCGAACGTGCCATCGGGGTACGCGCGCAAATAGCGCTCCAACCCCTCGCGCGTGCTCTTCCCGTTCTCGAACGTCTCGGTCTCGCGCGTGGACCGCTCGATCTCGACGTCCTTCGCCCACAAGCCGTTCGGATGCCGCTCCGCGTACTGTTGCAACGCGTAGAGACGCGAATCGGTACCCTTCGCAAGCCGAATCTCACGGTAGTCGGCGTAGTCGCCTTTGCTCGCGAGCATCGTGCAGCTCGGAGCGGCGAGTGTCAGTACCAGTCCAAGCAAACCGAGCCGCGTCATCGCGGGCCTCCCGCGTCCGGGTCCTCGCTCGGCGTCACGCGACACAACGCGTCGGTGTTGCACTCGTCGATGTCCTCTTCCTTCGTCTCGAGCGTATCGAACGATCGAAGCGCGTTCAGGCAGGCTTCGGCCGCGCGCTTCGTCGGATGACACGTGCTCGGAAAGTCGCGACGCCGGCACGCGTCGACCGCATCCCAGCGACACGTATCGCGCTCGCGGCCAGTGATCTCTTTGCGAAGGTACTGCCGCACGCACGCGAGCTCCTCGCGATTGCGACAGTAATAGCTGAACTCGACTGGCCCGCTCAAATCGCTGTCCCCGCAGGAACCCACGGCGCCGGGCGTGGGCGCCACGATGAAACACCACATGAGCGCACCGAGCATCGCGCGCGCGCACCACGACAAGCGCGTCTGATTCACGGCAACACCTCGTAGTTGATCGCAATGCCTGCTTCGAGGCTGGCGAGCACACTCACGCTCGCGTCGCCTGCGGCAAAGCCGGTGAGATCGACTTCAGCGAAAATGCCCGCGCCCGCGAGCAAGTGAAACAGAAACGCGCTGCCGATCTCGAGCCCCGGGCCGACGCCACCGCGCACGACGATCGGAACACCGAGGTGAGCGAGCATCACGAAGTCGCGAGTGAGCGGCACGTACCCGAGATACGCCGGCATGATCACGATTTGGTCGGCGGTGTAGATCGGCGCGACATAACCGCCATCGCGCGAGAGGTTCCACGAGACGCCGATACCGAACCCGTGCCGGTAGGAAGCGCCGGGCAACACGTAACCAGCGAGCAGATCGACGTACGATGCGCCGAGCCGATCTTGGCCGTACTCCTCTTGAACCGTGAGCCGCAGCGGCATGCCCGCAGACGCGAGCGCGACATAGCGCGGTGGATCGATGCGCCGCGATGCTTGGTCATCGTCATCATCGTGGTGGTTCGCCCCGGGACGCTCGTCATCCTTCGCGCTCAGGCCGGGCGCGCGCTCCACCACGGATGGTGTCTCGCTAGATGCGGGTGGCGGCGGCGCGGGTTGCGCGGCGACCGGCGCGGCCAGCGACGCCCCGAGCACGATCGCGAGCAGCGAGCCGGCCATGCCCGCAATGCTCATGCGGCCAGTCTTCCAACGCGAAGCGAGACTCGGGTGCAGCGTGTTATAAGGCCCGCGTGTCGAAGTTTTTGTCGGGATTCGCACTCGCATCGCTCTTATGGGGCGGCTTCCTCGTGGCTTACAAGCAGGGGCTGATCGATATCAGCCTGGAGCCAGAAGCACCACCGGAGGAAGCCTCCGCCGTCGTGAGCGACGAGCCCGAGACGCCGG
>DASRXR010001126.1:0-2204 GCA_035687405.1 Polyangiales bacterium | reverse complement strand
CGAAGAAGCCGTAACTAAAGCCCGCTGGCCTCTTCAATGAAATAGGCGAATCCGGGGGCTCGCACGAGCTCGTCCGGAACCTGCGCCCGCGCGTGGCCGCGCGCGTCGAGCTCCATGCGGACGCTGCGATAGCTGTGAGCCTCGAGCGGCATCACGTGCAAGATCAACGCGCGCACCTCGACCGAACGCACGCGCGCGGCCAACTCGACGTGGCGTCCGGCGGTCGCACCGGTCAGAGGCTTCATGGTGATCCACGCCTCTGCCGGCGACGCGGCGCGGCTGCGAGTCCGCAACATCACATCGAGGCCGCGTAGGTACGTGACTTCGTTCTGGATGAACTGGCGGTACGAAGACTCCGGATTGCGCTGCAGGTACGTCGCATACAGTTGCGCGCGCTTGTCGGGCGGCTGCGAGAGCGAGGCGTACCAATACGAGAGAACCTCCGTCTCGGCGGGATTTGCGGACGTTCGCGACGTGGCTGCAGCAGGTGGACTCGGCGCCGCTTGCGGCTGCAGTCGAGAGGGGGTCTCCGAAACCGCCTTCGCTGCTTCGATCGACGGCGGCGTGAACTCGACCGTATCGCCCACAGCGATCGGGTGCGACGGCGTGCCGCTCACGCGCGAGACGCTGAGCGAGTCGCCGGGCTGTATCACCTGCAGCGAGCCGATCACGAAGCGGTCGCGCAGCAGCTTGCGCGTGACCGGGTGGCGCACTTCGAGAGTGCGGTACACCGTGAGTCCGGTCGCGTGTTCGAGCTGGTTGCGACCGAGATCGATCACGATCTCGTCGCCGTCGATGTGCAACACGGTCCCGCGCACGGGTTCCTGCGCGTGCACGCGGTGGGTCGCCGCCATCAGCAGCAAACACAGCAACAGGAAACGCGCAGACAGAGAGGGCATGAGGCGGGTCCTTTCGAGTTCGGCACCCGTCCTCCAAGCAACTCGCGGGCCATTTTTAGTACATTCGGCCTAAATCAGTAATACCAAGTTGTTTCAAATATTTATGGACGAGCCACGGATGCATCAGAGTGTGAATCCCGAGCCACACTGTTGCTGCAGCGCTGCACTGTTCCTTCACGCGAGCTGGACGTTCCGCCGCTGCAGTGGCCGACTGGCTGCCGCTAACGGCGGCAGGACGGCGGCCACGCAGCGTGCAACTTGGACGCTTCACTCGAACGCATCGAGCAACAGCTCAAAAGCTCGCCGGCGTTCGGCCTCGACTCGGCCGAGCTCCTCACTCACTTGCATGCCGTACTCGAAACTGTCGTCGCCGAAGCGACTGACCTCGATCGGAAACTGCGTGCCCGTCACCTCGGCATGCACGCCACTCAACACGACGCGACCTCGACCTACATCAGTACGCAACGCGGCCAAACGCGCCGGCGACTCGTACTCGAACAGCGGCTCGAAACGCGCACCAGCCTCCGGGATCAACTCCGGTCCGCCCCAATACAGCGCGTGCAAACGCTCTCCCGAAGCAGACGCGCGCAGCGGCACAAGCGCGGTGCAGTGCAGATGCTCGAGACTGTACGGCGCGGCGAGATCATGCAGGCTGCCACGCGCCAGGCCGGCAAAGAGCGCCAACTCGCGCTCGCCCGTGATCGCACCGGGCGATGCGGCCTCGAACGAGATGTGCCGGCTCACGTAATACGCCCCAGCGCATACACCCAAAAACGCACCACCCGCTTCGACGTACCGGAGAATGGATGCGTTGCCCGCGCCATTCAATAAGCGGCAGTAGGGTAGGTCGGCACCGCCGGGAAACGCGAGCACGGCAGTGCTCGCATGCCACGCATCGGAAGCCAGAATCTCGGAGGCGTAGATGCGCCGAACGCGGAAACGCCGCGAGAGCGCAACGACCAAAGCGGCACGCGTGAACTCGCCCGTTCCCTGGTCATGATAAACGGCAGCGTAACGTTGTCGCATGACTTGCTGAGCTCCGAGGCGTCTCAGCCTAGATCAAACGCGGCTGTTTGCGACTCCCCTAGGGTCGAAGAGTTCGCTCAGAGACCTCGCACCGTGTCACACGCCAGCGAGACTCAGAACCGCCGCGCTGCGCCGGTCGTGAACGTCCACTCTTTCATCAGCGTTCCACCCGTGATCGTGCCGACGAGCTTCACGCGATACTTCGTGTTCGCCGCAAACGGCTTGTTCGCATACAAGAAGTTCACGTTCGTCAGCTGCCGCCGCATGTCCATCGCGACG
>DASRXR010001125.1:0-15939 GCA_035687405.1 Polyangiales bacterium | reverse complement strand
TGGGATTGGATCAGCAACATGGCCGATGCGAAGT
The DNA here is from genome assembly GCA_035687405.1 of Polyangiales bacterium. GTDB lineage: Bacteria > Myxococcota_A > Polyangia > Polyangiales > JAFGIB01 > JADGRF01. The sequence continues at coordinate 15,905 of DASRXR010001125.1, read as the reverse complement.
TCGGTGCGGTGCATGGCATCGATGTCTCGGCGTCGTTGAACAACGCGCGCGACACGATGATGTCGACGGGCAGCGCGGCGGGCAAACTCGTCGCGGCCAAGTTCTCTGCGACGTGGGCGGAGTTTGCCAAGACGGGCAACCCGAACAACGCCGAGATTCCCGAGTGGGCGCCATTCGACGCAGCCAATCGAACGGTCATGGTCTGGGACAACGACATCCGAACGGTCGACGACTACCGAGGTGACCTGATTCGCATGTTGGCCCCAGTCACCTGAAGCCCGAAACGCATCGGCTCGTGTCTGCAGGTCAGCAGATACGAGCCCTCGCGTACTGAGGCGCTCTCGACACCAGTCACATGGCGGCGAGCGACACTTCGGCGTTTTCGCCGATGCTCGACCATCAGGCGACGGAGGTCATGCTTCGCCAATCGGGGCTCGCGTGGACCGCACTTCGCAACGGCTTTTACGCAACGAGCGGCCTCGCGCTCATGGGAAACGTGCGCGAGACCGGCGTGTCGAAGCGCCGGCCGACGGCCCGGTGTCGTGGACAACGCATGCAGACCTGGCTGAAGCTGCCGCGATCATTCTCGAGAAAGAAGGCTGTTACGACGGCCCTACTCCGCCGCTCACAGCTTCGCAATCACTCACTCTCGCTGATCTCGGGAAAATAGCGTCGGAGCTATTGAAGCGCCCCATTCGCCGCGAGACGATCGAAGATGAAGACTTGAGAGCTCGGATGACTGCGCGTGGAACCCCAAGCAGCGTCGTGGACATATCACTCGGCTTGTATACGGCAAGTCGACGCGGCGAGTTCGCAGCAGTCGATCCGACGCTCGAACGACCGTTAGGTCGTGCGCCTTTGAGCATGCGAGAGCTGATCCCAGAGCAGCTTGGTCGCTGACGACGGATCGGTCCCCATAAAGCTTCCCGGGCAGCCCCGTCGAGCCCCGTTTCCGCTTCACTCTCGCCGCGTGCTCATCGCCCGGCCGGAAATCGCACCCTGAGATTCCGAGGTGCAGAATCAGGCCAAAATCTTGCGCGATCCGGCAGGCGCCGAGGCGAGTCAACCGTTAGGCTGTTCAGATGGCGAAGCTCGTGGCAGACGCAGAGGAGGAACTGCTTTCGGCGATCGCCAGGCAGATTCTCCGTCACGCGCCGCGCGACGGTGAAACCACTACCCTCGTGCCGGGCTTGACGCTGTACCGAGCGAACTCCACGGCGCTGATCCAACGCGGCATTTTGAAGCCATCCGTCTGCGTCGTTGCGCAGGGCGAGAAGGTCGTGCAGGCAGGCGCCGACACCACACTTCGCTACGGGCGAGGCAACTTTCTCGCATCGTCCATCGACATGCCCGTGGTCGGACAAGTCATCGAGGCGTCGAAGTCGAAGCCTTACCTCGTCGCCTTCTACGAGTTGACGCCTCACGATGTGCTGTCGGTGCTGGCGGACGCGAAGATTCAGGTGGACACCACGGCGCCGAATACCTCGGCCACATTCGTAGGGACGTGCGATGCGCGCCTGCTCGACGTCGTCCTACGCAGCCTCAAGTCCCTCGACGACGAACGCGAGGCGCGCTTCCTCGCACCGCTACTCCGCAAGGAGCTCAGCTACCGCCTCGTCACCGGTCCGAGCGCGTTCGCGGTGTGTCAGAGCGCGTGGCTGGCGCGCAGCGACGATGGCATCGGGCGCGCAGTGGATTGGCTCAAGAGTCACTTCAAGGAACCACTCAGCATCCCAGATCTCGCGAAGCGCTCGAACATGAGCCCCTCGACGCTTCAGCACAAGTTCAAGGCTACGGTGATGATGGCGCCGCTGCAGTACCAGAAGCGGCTCCGGCTCGAAGAGGCCCGCAGGCTGCTGCTCCACGGACTCGCCGACGCGACGACTGCGGCCTTCGATGTCGGCTACGAGAGCCCGTCGCAGTTCACCCGCGAATACCGGCGCCACTTCGGCATGCCGCCGCTGCGCGACATCAAGCGCATGCGGAGCGACGCGCGCGCGGGTGCCGTCGTCGAGCGGCCTTGAGGTCCCGCCGTCGTCGTTGCGCCTGCAGGATCAGGCAGAAAGCTTGCGCCATCCGGCAGGAACGCGAGTGCGGGTGTCCTTAGATTTGCTGCATGAAAACATTTGGATTTGCAGCCAGCGCCCACCACAAACCACTCGCTCCGTTGGCCTTCGAGCGCCGCGCGCTGCGGGCGAACGACATCGCCGTCGAGGTTCTATACACCGGCGTCTGTCACACCGACCTTCACGCCGCGCGCAACGACTGGGGTGCCACGACGTACCCGCTCGTGCCCGGCCACGAGATCATCGGACGCGTGCTGGAAGTCGGCCGCGAGGTCACGCGACACGCAGTAGGAGACATAGTCGCAGTCGGCACGATGGTCGACTCGTGCCTCGCGTGTGACCAGTGCAGGAAGGGTGAAGAGCAGCTCTGTCGAGGCGTCCCGACGTACACCTTCGGCAGTGCCGATCGCATCACCGGCGAGGCGACGAAGGGCGGCTACGCAAAGCACCTCGTCGTGCGTGAAGAGTTCGCGCTGCGCGTGCCTAAGGGCCTCGATCTGTCGCGCGCGGCGCCGCTTCTGTGCGCGGGCATCACGGTGTACTCGCCGCTGCGCACGTGGAATGTTGGCCCCGGCAGCCGCGTCGCCGTGCTCGGGCTCGGTGGCCTTGGGCACATGGCCGTGAAGCTCGCGGTCGGTCTCGGCGCCGAGGTGACTGTGCTGAGCCGCACGAGTGACAAAGCGGCTGACGCATCGGCCCTCGGCGCGGACCGGCTTCTCGTCTCGTCGGACACGGATGCGATGACGCGGGCAGCATCGTCGTTCGACCTGATCATCGACACCGTGCCGGTGAAACACGACCTCACGACTTATGTTCCGCTGCTCGACGTAGATGGGACGTTGGTCATCGTCGGCCAGCTCGGTCCCGTCGCGGAGATGAACACCTTCGCTTTGATCAGCGGGCGACGCCGCATTGCGGGCTCTCCGGCGGGTGGGCTTCGCGAGACCCAAGAAATGCTCGACTTCTGCGCGCGCAAGAACATCCACCCCGACTGCGAGCTGATTCGCATGGAGCAGATCAATGAGGCCTTCACTCGGCTCGAGCGCGCGGATGTGCGCTATCGCTTCGTCATCGACATGGCGAGCTTTTGCGCGTAGTCGGCTTTCGGCGCTACGCAACTGCGTGAGAGGTGGTGCCGTGTCGCACCAACCTTCCGCTGCGACGCGCGTATCGCTCAGTGTTACCCTCACAGTACCGACCGGAGGCACGCTTGACGCGTCTTACTTGTCCGACAGGCTGGATGTTGGGATTGGCTCTGATAGTCACGAGCGCCTGCTCGAGCGGCGATGCCGCGAGACCAGCCGACGAAATTGAAGCAGTTCCATTCGACGACACACGAACGCTCACGAGCAGCGACTTGGACCTGCTCGAGGAGGCCTCAGCGGATGGCACACTCACCTTCCGCAAGATTCCTGCGAGTCTGACGAAGGTCGCGCGCGGCGACGTCCTCGTTGCAGGCGTGTCCGACAAAACACGCGCTGGCTTGTTGCGGATCGTCACAGGCGTAGATGCCGCTGACGGCGGCTTGCGCCTACAGACGTTGAACGCTCCGATCCAGTTGGCATTTCGGAAGTTGCATGTCCGCGTCGCTCGCACGAGCGACCTCATCCAACCGGAGCAAGACGCCAGCCGGACTCAGGCAGTCGGCCTCACGATGCCCGCGCTCGACACGATTGAAGGTCCGAGTGGCCGCGCAAGCAAGACGGAGACCTTCGACTATCCGTTATTCGACGGCGACGGAGACGAAGAGACTGAGGACGATCGGATCGAGCTGTCGGGCGAGATCGGAGGAACCGTCGACTATCGCTTCGGCATGGACTTCGACTGGGGTGCGTTCGAACACTTGCCGGAGACAGTCTCGGACTGCATCGACAAGCTGCTGTCGGGCGAGATCGACTGCAGCCTGGACTCGTTGTTGCCCGAGGCAAAAATCTCGTTCACCGCCGACACCACCCTGTCGGCCCAAGCGAAGCTCGAAGGCGCGGCCATCATGAGCTTCGAACGCTCGTTCCCCGTGCTTCCGGCGCAGGTGCTCGCCGAGATCCCGCTCGGGATTTTCGTGTTGGCTCCGGTCGTCGAGATCGAAGGCAAGATCGAAGGCGGCGCGTCAGGCCACTTCGAAACCGGCATCCAAGCCGCCGCCACGATCTCCAATGGCGTAGACATCTCGTCGAAGCGTCTCGGGAATCCCGCTTTTCACGGGCCCGACGTCACGGACGTGAGTTTCGACGTCGACGAGCCTTCCGTCTCCCTGCAGGCAAACGTACGCGCGGAAGTCACAGCACGTGTGAACCTATTGCTCTACGACGTCGTCGGGCCATCCGCGTCCGCGTCCATCTACGCAGAGGTAACGGCCGATCCATTCGGCGACCCATGTTTTTCGCTCGACGCCGGCATCGAGGCAGATCTCGGAATCGTCGTCGAGCCCACGTTGCCCTTGTTGGGTTCTGTCACGTTGTTCGACTGGAGAGCGCCGACCTGGACTCCATACGAAGCACCGGTCACTGAAGGTAGTTGTTCGAGGCCGCCGATGGCTTCCCACCTTCCGCCGGGCTCGGGCGCCGATGCCGATCACTACGCGATGCCGAATTTCGAGCCGTGGTCCCAGCTCGTCTCGGCGTCGATCGACGGCAGTGTCGCTTCGTCGCCGACCGATGACACCAGCAGCGTCGACCTGCAGCGCACGATCGATGGTCGCTACGTCGTCGCCGGCAGCACCTTTAAAACTCTGCTGAAGATGGACGAGTCAGGTGCAGTGACCTGGGCGCGTAGCTATGCGCTCGAGCACGATGCAGCTGCGCTGCGTGTCATTGCAACGACGCCGACACGCGACGCCAACCTCTTTGCGCTCGCCCAAGATCCCGTCACGGCCGAGCTCGCAGTCATGATACTCGACCAGAGCGGCGCAATCGTCCGCGGCACCGGCCTGCAGCTGCAAGCGGCGGAACCGTGCACACCCGTCGCGCGCGCGATCGTGCCGGATGACGACACGGGCGTTTGGATCGCCGGCTCGTGTATCGAGCACAAACTCGTCTGGTTGATCCACGGGGATAAGTCGCTGCAGTTCAAGCCCGTCGTCGAAATCTCGACCGCGGACCATGCGCGCATATCGTTGACTGCGCTTGCGATGAGCGACGGCGAGCCGGTGCTCGGCGGTCTAGTCCTCACAGCAGACGGCGATCAGATGTTCGTGACTCGTTTTAGTTCCGTCGGCGAGCTGACCTACGCCCGAGCGTACGTGGGTTGTGAACAGTCACCGGACCTTGCGCCACGCGCTGCAGTGGCGGGTGCCAACGGAGACGTCACGTTCGTAGGCAGCGGAGGCGGTAACCACAATGGGTTCCTAATGCGCATCCGACACGACGGGAGTGTGGGGTTTGCGAGTTTCCCGGGCCTGAGCTTTGGCGCGAGCGACGTCCTCGCGCTGCAAGGCATCGTCGAGCTTCCGACCACTGGATACGTCGTGTCCGGCTCCACCGTGGATTTGCTCGGAGACGCTCGAACGACGACGCCCGCGATCGCAATATTGGGGCTGGATGCAGTCGGCGCCGTGCGATGGGCCGCTCGATACAGCCTGCTCGAGCCGGATGGCTCGGCGCGCGCGACCGGCTTTCCTGGCGTACGGCTCACGGACGACGGCGGTATCTACGTAACCGGCGTTGCTGGTGCGAGCCGCGATCTGCGAGGCGCCGCTTGGGCGTTCAAGGCGTTTGCGAAAGACGGCGCGCTCGACTTCGATCCCGCGCGCGCAGAGCGAACGCCGCTGATGGCGGCCAATCTCGAGTGTGGAGCAACTACGAAAGACCTGTCGCTCCGCGTAAACCAGACGCCAGCGGTCGGACGAAGTCTGAAGCCCGAGGCGACGAAGTCGACCCCCGAAGCGCTGAAGATCTCGCTGCCGTAAACGGTGCACAGTCAGCGAAGTGTCCTGCCCGAAGGCACGCTTGCGTTCGACGCGGCTATTACCTAGGCAATCCGGATCTCGGTGCGTTCGAAGCGGTATGTGGCCGGACCAACATCGGGAGCCGTGGTGATCAGTTCGCACAAAAGCCACAGAGCCTATGGTCTGCGCACGTAAGCCACACCTTCGTTATAACATCTCGAGATATATCGACGTTCCGGCCGCCGAAACGCGCGCTTTTCGATCCACCGCGATCACATCGCGACTTCGATGTCATGCCGGGCTCATCGCGCCGAGAAACAGAAGCGAAGCATAGGCACAACGCCGTGATCGATTCTCGGACGACGATCGTACGGGCGTTGCACTCTCGCACGGGCCTCATGCGCGCATGAAACGATGCAGAGCGTGTTGCGTTGCGCGAGTGATCGAATAAGGTCGGTGTAAGTAGTGAGTTGTATACGGTGGACACCAGCAAGCACTTGGGTTTTCGAGTTCGAAGGCGAGACGCCACCCAAGGAGGCGCTCGCCGCGCAACCGCCGCGATTGCAGCAACCGACGTTGCTCAACCCCGCATCCGTGGGGACTTGAGCCTCGCCAGCTCGAATGCATTCAACTTTCCTTTCGAGCCAGGCGATGTCGTCGCGGGCAGATACTGCGTTCGAGAGTTGATCGGCGTCGGTGGTGTTGGTTTTGTCGTCGCAGCAACGCACATCGATCTCGATGGAGACGTAGCGCTCAAGTTTCTCAAGCCCGAGTTTGCGGCACATCCCGAAGCGGTGCAGAGCTTCATGCTCGAGGCACGAGCGAGTTTTCGGATCAAAAACGAGCACGTCGCTCGTGTGCTCGACGTGAGCACACTGCCGAATGGCTTGCCGTTCATGGTCATGGATCTGCTGGAGGGCGAAGACCTCCGCCGCACATTGGTTCGGCATCGGCTTCTGCCGATCGAGGTGGCCGTCGACCTCGTCCTTCAAACGTGTGAGGCGCTCGCTGCTGCGCACGCGTCCGACGTCGTGCATCGAGACATCAAACCCGAAAACTTGTTCGTGACTGGGTTGGGTTACCAAGATCACGTCAAAGTCTTGGACTTTGGAATCTCGAAGATCGCCTTCTCTTCCAACAGTCGAGAGATGCGTGCTGCGCAATCCGCAACGATGGTGTCGGTCGGCACGCCTCCGTACATGTCTCCAGAACAGATTCGTGGGTCGACCAACCTCGACGCACGGGCAGATCAGTGGTCGTTGGGTTGTGTCCTGTATGAGTTATTGACGGGCATTGCTCCGTTCGCGCGAATGAGCTTGATGCAGGCTTGCGCAGCCGTGCTCGAAGACGAGCCCCCGCCGCTTCGAGAGAGTTGCCCGCAGGCGCCTCCAGAACTCGAACAAGCGCTGATGCGTTGCTTGAGGAAGAAGCCGGCCGACCGCTTCGATGACATCGCCGAGCTCGCGTGGGCGCTCGCGCCTTTCGGTCAGCGCTACGTGCATTGCGCGCAGCGTTGCAGCGACATGCGGTCCGAGCGGCCGGGGTCGGAGGTCGCCGTGTCTAACACCGTGCGAAGCGACGCGCCGCGACTCTCGAGATCGCGAGCGCTGAGAACTCGCATCCCTACGACATCGAGACTTGCGGTCACGACGACACCCGTGAGCGAAGGAACGCTGCAAGCGCGGCGGCCGACTGTGGATTCGCTTCCGGTGCGGCGCCAGACCGCAGGCCTGGCGATCGCACGCTCAGGCGTCCACCCCGTGGCCGCGGTGAGCGCGTCACCCGTACTACCTCCGCTTCCAGCGAGTAGTTCCGCGGGCAGTCAGGCCGCGAGCAGTTACTCCGCGAATGAAGTCCAGACCGACGACGTATCGTTCGACGACATCCCAGGGCTCAGACCACCCAAGACAGGTTGGATTCTCGTCAGCGTTACGCTCGTAGTCGCGCTGGTCGCGGCGTATCTCGTGTCGACCCAGCCCGAGCAGCGTGGGCGGAGCCGCGTGGCGCGAGAGACCGCTCCACTGACAGATTCCGCCGCGAACCTTGCGCCAGACACTATGCGGCCTGCAGAGGCTGACATTTCCGCCGCATCCTCGAGCGCACCGCGGACGCCGTGATTTGACCGGCGCGCCCGGGCAGCTGGCCGAGTTAGAGATGTGGGACTTGTAAACCACCCACGCAGTGGGCCGTACGAGTTACGAACTCGGCGGGCATCGCGCATACTATCTACGGGCTCCGTGCAGAGCATCATGACGCCCGGACAGGCTTGCGATGGAAACGCCGGAACTACTATTTCCGCATGAGGCGAATCTAAAGCCGCTCACGGCAGTGCGACGCATGCTCGTTCACTCCTCCATTACCGAGCTTGAACAACTCGGCTACTACGAGCGCTATTGTCGCATTATCAGTCCAACCTCCCTGGCACAGATCAAGGAGCTCATCGGACCCGGCTTGATGGCAGTCGAACTCGCGCTCGATCACTATCGGGCATGTGACGCACTCGATCTTACGGACGAGCAGATCCATGCAGCTGGGCTTCGTGCCGGCGAGAAAATCGGAGACGCGCTCCTGGTTGCGAGCGCACAAGTTAGTGCGAGCGCGGAGGGCGCCGTCTGGAGCGTGATCGGCGCGTTCTACAGAATGAGCCGCCGTATCTACGAGGGCGGCTCCGCTCAATACGTGAAGCTAGGGCCCAAGAGCTTGCTGATTGAGTACAAGGCGAATCCGCTGTTCTCGGTGCGTTACTATCGTGTCGCCTACGCTGGTTTCATGCGAAGAACATTCGGCAGCGTGGGCCTCAAAATTAAAGACTTTACGCTCTCGTCCTATCGCCGCGAGCACGCCGAGATCGAAGTACGCATGAGCTGGCTGTAACGCGATCCGATCGACGGGCGCAGGCCGAAGTAGAACTAACAGCACGAGCGACCCACTGGGAAGTCTCGGCGGACAGCGGAGCAGGATGTAGCATCGCGTCGCTGCTGCCTTTCGCGCACATCGTCGCCGCGGCAATTCGTCGTCGCGACGGCCGCGTGAGCGTGGCTCGTGCCATCTGCAAGGCTACCTGGCCGTGCCGCACCGCGGCGCTTTGACGCCTACATGTATAGGTCTCAGACTTTAGGCTGTTGTCTTTGTCGCGCGCGCCAAGCTCACTTCTGCTCTGTAGTATGCTGTGCGTGCTCGCTGCGTGCGGCCGGGTTGGCATCGAGCTTTTGCCTGCGCCCGACGCGGGCGCTTCGCGTTCTGATAGCGGCGTGTCAGGCGATAGTGGCAACGCTGGCAACGACGGTGGCAGCGGCATGTCAGATGCTGCCGCAGATGCTGCAGTCGACGCATCTAGCGATGGCGCCGCCAGCGGCGCGGATGGCGCGGTCGATGGCGCAGTCGACGGTGGAGTAGACGGTGCGACCGACGGCGGTGCGGAGACGGAGCTCGACGCAGGTTGTCCGATCACTTGCGCGAACGATCACGGAACCGCCGACTGCAGCACGGGTCAGTGTCAGATTAGCTGTGAGATCGGCTATGCCAACTGCGACGGCACCGTTCAAAACGGCTGCGAAACCTCTACGTCGAGTGAGCTCATGAGCTGCGGCGCGTGCGATCTCGAGTGCACCACCGCACAGGGCAGCACCGCCTGCGCGCAGGGCGTCTGCATGCCGAGTTGCGTGCCCGGAATGTCGGGCGACTGCGACGGCAACGCGCAGAACGGCTGCGAGACCGATCTAACGACAGACCTTCAGTCCTGTGGCACTTGTGGCACCGTCTGCATGAACGCGCATGGAACGGCGAGCTGCGTCGGCGGTGCGTGCACGCCCGTCTGCGTCGCCAACTATGCGGACTGCGATGGCAACCCGGTCAACGGTTGCGAAACGAACATCGCGACGGACCCGGGTAACTGCGGAGGCTGCGGCCTGACATGCGATACGTCGTTCCAGGTCTGCGCGGCCCAGACGTGCCAGGTCTCGATGTGTCCGTTAGGCGCAGGGGACTGTGATGCGAACCAGTCGGATTGCGAGACGGACCTCACGGACACCGTGGGTGACTGTGGCTTCTGCAACAATCTGTGCACGACAGCAAACGGCACGCCCCGTTGTACAAACAGCTCGTGCGGCATCGCGAGTTGCAACAGCGGCTTCGCCAACTGCGACGCGAACGTCACCAACGGCTGCGAGGTCACGCTCGCCACGAACGTATCGAACTGCGGTAGCTGCGGCACGGCTTGCACCAACGCTCACGGAAGCACGAGCTGCACCGGCAGCGCCTGCGCCCCGACATGCAGTAGCGGCTGGGGCAGCTGCGACGCCAATCCGCGCAACGGCTGTGAGACCGCACTCAACACGTTGACCAACTGTGGCAGCTGCGGAAACGTTTGCCCGAACTCGATGCCCGGTGCGTCAGCCGTCTGCAACTCGGGCATTTGCGGCTATACCTGCAACTCCCTGAGCGGCGTGTACGGCTTGCGGATCAATGCGCAGGTGAACTGGTCCGCAACGCAATACGTGCGTTCCGGCAGCGGCACCGCACAGTTTTGGCTTCGGATGACGCTCACGCAGTCGGGCACGGCGCTGACCGGGTCGGCACAGCTTTGTGAGCAATCGACGCCGGAGACCCGCAATAGCGTCACCTCGGATCGATACCTGCTCGACTATCCCAGTGCCTTATTCACGCCTGGCGCTGCCGGCGCACCGTTCAGCGGCACGCTTGCGAGCCTGTCACCCGGTGCAGGCCTGACCTCTACGCGTACGGCGCACCTCCTCGGGATTTCGATGAGCGACGCTCTGAATGGCACTTGGCCGAATATGTCGACCGCCCGCGCCAATCAGGTCGACCATGATGCAGACAGCGAGGTCGGCATCACCGTCGTCTTCGTGGACGACAGTACATACAATCACGCGCAGACCGACGGCACCTTGTTCGCGGCGCGCGCCTCTGCCGCCTATGGTTCTCAGCGCTTGCGGTTCTCGCTCGGCGGCGCGCTCAACGCATGTAGTGGAGCCTCCGGAACTGCAACCGTCCAATCCTTCGACACGCAGACGATCGGCTGCCGGCTGGAGTCCGGGAATGACTGCAGCTCGGGCCAATACACGCACCTGCATGACAACAGTGTGGTGTACAGCCCGAACAGTGCGAGCTACACGATGACGAGGCTCGGAAACCCGGGCTCAACCTTCACGTGCGCTCAAGTACGCGCCGCGCTCTGACTCGCGGCGCGTCGGATCGACAGTACGCCGACGAACCATCGGGCCGTTGCTGCAACTGAACCGTTCGCCCACAATCACGCATCTTCGCGCGCTGCGCGCAGGTTCTTAGCGGGCCAAGCAGGGGCAACAGTAGAGTCCGACGCCGCCCGGCGTGGGCGCGCCGTGGCAACCATCAGGCGGCTCGACGAACTGCATGATGCCGCCGCAGAGCACGGCGTATTCATTGGTGGTACAGCGATTCGTGCAGCTCTGCTGCGTGCGACCACCCGCTTCCGGACACTGCACCGGGTCGTCACTCACGCAGAGTTGAGTCGCACCGGCGCCGATATCGCAGCTCAAGAACGCTTTTGCACTGCGGCACGTGCCGAGTGGAGCATTCGGGCCGTCCAAGCCTTCGGCGTGCTTGCAGTCACCCGACGCCGCAGTGTTTCCCGCGAGGCCGGCGCCGGTGCCGCTACCGGCTGCAGCACCGGCATTGTTGCTGTTTGCAGCAGCGGCGCCGCTGGCTGGGCCTTGATCCATGTCGGATTGGTCTTTGCAGCCCGTGTTCATCCACGCGATGGCGAGGCATGCGCCCGCAAAGAATGCAGAGTTGACCCGAGAGACGCGCTTCGCTTGTGCCAGGTTGAGCCGCATGACGAGCCTCCAGCTTCGAGCCGCAAATCACTGCAAGGGACGCACCAAGTCGAATCAGGATCGCGACTGCTCCCGATGCAGGCTGAGAACCCAATGCTGTAGGGTTTGGCCCAAGTCGCAGGCCGTGCGATGCGAGGCCCATGCCGAGCACGAGCAACGCCGCCGGACCGCAACCGTCGCGAGGGCCAAGAGTACGGCGTGAACTGCATCGGGCATGCGTAAACCGGAGTAACTAAACGCCGCGCCAGCCAAAATCGACGCGACAATCGGATTCGTCAAAACGCCGACCGCCGTTCGCACGAAGCCCGGCACGCTGATCGCACCGTGCCTGGCCCACTCGATCGACACCGACACGAGCGTCCAGAGTGTAAGCGAGTTGAAAGCTATCACGAGCGCGGCGGGTGCTACGGCCGCCGCTCCCAGCGTCGAGCGCGCGAGCGGAAGACCGAGCAGCACGTTGTTCGAGAAGATGCCGCCGAGCGCGAACACCGACTGCCCAACCCCGTCGAGCCGAAACAGCGAGAACGCGACGAGGCGGCCGATCACGAACACGATGAAACAGCCGCCGAAGAACGCGATCAGCAGGCGCGTATCGACCGGCGGTAGCGCTGCGACGTCGCTCAGCTTGTGGAACAACAGCGCCGGCAACAGCACCCCGAATACGATCTTCGTTGCGATCTGCGTGAATCGCGCTTGCCAGAACGGGAGCTTTGCGACCGCGTAGCCGGCGAGCACGGTTCCGAAGAGTGGAGTGCAGAGTTAGGAAATATTGCCAGAGTACGGTCATCGAGGGTCGCTGACTCGCGCAGCGAAAGTATTCACGTCACGATGAGCGATCGCAGCAGCGTGGGCGATCTGGATGCTCGTAGGCAAGCGCGCTGCGGCGCGGTTAGCGCACGACGATGCGGCCGTAACCGCCACCACCACCGCCGCCGCCACTACCGCTGCCGTCGCCACCATTGCGCCCGCTCGCGTCGGGGGCGCTCGAACCGGGGCCCGGGCTGCCATGATCGCCCGCGCCGCCATTGCCGCCGTTGGCTGCAAGCATACCCGAGCGCATCGTTGCAGAGCTTTCGAGCAAGATCGCTCCGCCGCTGCCACCTCCGACGCCTCCCGTGTCGTTGCCGCAGTTGTCGCCGCCGTTGCCACCGTTCGTGAGAATCGCGCCGGTGACCACCAACTTTCCGCTCGCGCTGATCTGCACCGCGCCGCCACCTGCTCCCGGTGCGTTGGCGCAGCCACCAGCGGCGCCCCCACTGCAGCCCCCGATCAGCGGCACGAGGTTCGCGTTGCCACGCGTTGCGCCGGCCGCGCCCGGAGCTGCGTCGCCCGAGTCGTCGCCACCACGGCCACCGCTCACGCCAAATCCTCCACCTCCGCCCCCGCCGGCCTCGGCTCCACTGCGGCCTTGCCCCGCACCTCCCTGACTCGATGCGCACGACCAGTTACCGCCGGCACCCGGCGTTGCACCGCTTGCGCTCGCATCGATGACGCCTGCAATCGTGGCGTCGCCTCGGACCGCCAGCACGACCGGCCGGCTCCCGATCAAGCGCAACGAATTGTTCGACACCACGTTCAGGCCACGCATCGGAATCACCACGACCTCGGGGCCGTTGTTGAGCTTGCGCACCAGCGGCGTCGGAGGAGTGCCGCACCAGTTCGTGATGCGCGCCGGGCTCGACGACGTATCGACAGTTGTCATCCCGCAATCGAGCCGCGAGTTTGGTGCCGTTCCAAAGTCGAGTGCCTTGGGATCGAAGTTAGCCGGCGCAAACGGGAAGCAGGCAGCGACGGTACTTCCATCACGCGGGCAGCCGTCTTTGCAGTCGGCCGTTCCATCGCGATCAGTGTCCGCGTCCGCAGTTCCGCAACCGCACTGTCCCGGCGCTTGTTTTCGAGCGTCGTCGCGGCAGCCGTCCTGACAGTCCGCGACGCCGTCGCCGTCCGCGTCGCCATCGGGCTCGCCGCAACCGCACCCACCCGCTGCAGTCTTCTTCGCATCTTCCGGGCAACCGTCGTTGCAGTCCGCGGCCCCGTCGCCGTCGCCATCTCGTTCCGAGTCGCAGCCACAAGCGGCAAGCAGCGGTTTGTCCGCGTCGTCGTCGCACGCGTCGTTGCACGAAGCAAAACCGTCTTCGTCGCCATCTTCATCCGCAACACCACAGCCGCACTGGCCGGGATCCCGCTTGGCCGGATCCTCCGGGCAGCCGTCCGGAGATCGCTGGCAAACGAACGGCTTCCCGTCCGCGCATCGCGCGCTCCCGAGCTCGGCGTTCGAAGTCAAAACGCCGCAGTCTTTCCCAGCTTCGGGTTGGCCGGAAGCCCATGTCGACAGGCGCCCGAACACTGCTTCGCCGTCCGGCCCGCCGTGCCAGAACGGCACCTGGTTGTCCGACCAGACCCAAAGCGATTCGCGCAGAACGTGGTGAGCAATCCAAGCGTCACGGCGGGTACGTTCGGCGAGCAACCGCGCCTGAGTGCCGTCTGCGATCCGCGCCAGGTTTGCCCCGAACTTGCCTTTGCAATACGCGAGGGCGTCGGACCAGGCCATTGGCCGCGCGCAAAAGTAGTAGACATGCCCGGCGATCTGCTGCTCGTCGCAGTCCTCGCTCGGCACGTTGTCGCCCGGTGCCGGCCGTGCATCCGATTCGTCGTTCGCAGCGGCATCACCAGAGGAAGTTGCTGGGCTACCGTCGCGGACGGCGCCCGAGTCCCAAGCTCGGCCTCCCTCCGCGAACTCTCCCGCGTCTTCGGAACGTTCGGAGGAGCTGGCACGTCCGACGATCAACGACGGGTCGTATACGGAACATGCAGCGAGCGAGACAAATGTCGCCGCGGTCATACTGCTGCGTGCCCACTCACGAGTCATCACTCGATCATCCCCGCCGCGTCGTGGAGCCTACAACGAACTGTTGATCACGTCCTCCGACTGGTAGCGCCAAACATTCACTACGTCAGCCGGCCTGCACTCGAACTGCGACGCCTGCACAGCATGGAGGCCCAACTTGTCTCTGGCCGAGGCAGCGAAATGCATTCAAAGCGACGTGGTCGTTATCTCCGCGGTCGAGTGGCATGAGCCCTCGACGCCAAGTTCTTCACGAACTGGGGCTCGCAATCCCAAGTTTCCCCCTCCACGAAGGTGCGCGCGATAACTCGACTTGGTTGCTCAAATCGATCCGGCTCGCATTCGGCAACGTTCGCACCGGGCTGCTCTCGGTCCAAACTGCACATGCTCGCTCCGCGGCAGTCGTGCAGAGCTGGAGCGAGCGACGCGACATGCGGGCGAACCCCATGGAGGCGACGCGCGCAAATACGGTTGCGACTCTTCATTGTCGCCGTCGGCGGCGGGAACTGCCAACGCTGCCGCGCTACCGCAAGTAGCTTTGCCGATGTCGACACGAGTCCTTGGCAACTCGAGCTGCATGGCGACAAAGCCTTCACCAATACTCGCGGCAGGAATGATGAGCGTACTGGGCGGGTGCGCGCTCCCCAGACGCGTGTTCTACGAGGCGTCGGCCTCACGTCGTCGAATGACAACGTCGCGCGGTTGAGAATTGCGTTCGGCACACTCCCGTCAATCCATTCAGTACTACCGAAACAACTAAAAGTTTCGATCCCAGCACACCACGCGGCCGTTCACCTGCAGCGCACAAGTTCGATAACCTCGGGCTGCGACATGCTGGAATTTGCGCGCAGGCGTGTTGAGCTCGCCGTTGTCGTTCTCGCCCCAGCACTCAATTCGCTGGTGCTGCGTGAGCCCGCAGCTGTGCTTGGCGCCGACCGCGAGCTCGACGAAACGTGTCGTCGGACTGGTCAACATCCGAAGCGGGGCAGGTTCCGGGATGAAGTGAGCCGGAATCGCCCAACACACAGCTGCGCCTTCCAGATCGAGCGCGCAGGCGTGTTCGTCGCCCACGCCGACCTGTTGAAACCTACCGGCGGGCGCAGGTCGCTCATCGATCCATGGTAAGTCACAACGCAATGATCCATCGTCGCGAATGCCGCAGGCTTGCCATGCGCCCGCGGCCACATCGATGAAACGACCTTCCCAGCGTTTGCCCGCACATACGAGGACATGAGCGGCATCGATCGAACAGGTGTATGCGAACTGCTCGAGGGGCG
>DASRXR010001124.1:0-23305 GCA_035687405.1 Polyangiales bacterium | reverse complement strand
CTTCGTAGCGCCGCTCGTGTTGCTCGCGGGCCTCATCGTTTCCCACCACGTAGCGTTGCCGCGTCGCATCGAGGCCTTCGCGGTCGCGGGCGCACTGATCCTTGGAACGCTGCTTTGGCTCCTCCCGCTTCTGCGGCCAGTTGCGCCACGCCGCTATGGCCCGGTCGACGAACGCGCCACTTACGCCAAGAGCACGGGTTTGCTGCGCGTCTTGCTCACGCGAACTCCGGGGGTCGACCACAACTGGCTTCGTCGCGGAGCGCAATGGCGCGAAGAGGCAGCCGCGAACGGCGATGATCAGGGCCCGGCGTATCGCCACGGCTATGCCATCGGCATGTTGGGCCTGGCGGCCGGGCCCCACGTACACATCATCGATCATCTCGCGCTCACGGACCCGTTCCTCGCGCGACTACCTGCGGCTTACGATCCGAAGATTCAACCGGGGCATTTCGAACGCATGGGACAATGGTCTGCGAAACAGCCAGTCACATTGCATTGTCCGCTCGAGTATGAGGTGTGTCGGTTCTGGCGTGACTACGAACAAACGTTACGGACCAGCGTCTGCGCTCTCGATGATGTCAATCTCTGTCAGTATTGGCAGGCGCTTCGCACGGTGACGCGGGCCGAGCTCTCGTCGAATGAGCGTTGGCGCGCGATCCTCGAGCTCAACTTCGGCCGCCTCGATCACTTGATCGATCGCCGGCGGTATCGAGAAGCCAGCTTGGAATATCCGGGCGAGCGCTGATGCGATGCATCGATGGACTTCGCATTCATCGCGATCAAGAAGTCGAGCGTTGCGTCAGGCGCACACGCCTTCATCCGCCGCGCGAGCTCTGCTTTGCCTTCACCTGTGAGCTGCGGCGAGCTCTGTATTCGCGCGAAGGTTCGCGGAGAGCTTAGGGCTGCCTCGCCCCGGCGCCGCATCGGATGAGCGCTTCGCAGGGGAAGGGCCGGCTGAGTCACCGCGCACGAAAACTGGCGCATCGGACGAAGCTCCAAGGTGCCAGTCGCTGCGCGTTGCTCCTGGATGGAGACGACTGACACTTACGATTGCGCCGTTGACCCATGGCGGGGCGTTCGACCCACTGATTGGACTGGTTGAACCAGGACTTCGCAGCGCGCTGAGATCGCACATCAACGACAAAAGAACGAGTGCGCCGGAGTCCCTAATTGTTCTCGTCGACCCTTCGGCCCGAATACGATCGTCGCGACACGCGCGGGCGCGCTTGAGCCAACGAACGTGACCCGACTTGGCGTGACGATCAGTACCGCCGGCACACATCGTGCTCGTAGATCGGTGCGAGGAGATCTTCATGAATATTCTGTATGCCATTGCGGCAGTGCTGGTAGCGGTGTGGGTCGCGAGCTTCGTCGTCTATAAGGTGAGCAGCGGACTGGTCCACTTACTGCTCGTGCTCGCCGTGATCGTGGTCGCCGCTCGCTTCTTCACGGGTCGGAAGGCCTGAGCAGCAGTGAATGCTCGTCGTGGCAAAAGGCCTCTCCGCGTCGCCGACGTGCGGCATTCAAGCTCGAAAGACCAGTCCAAGGCGGCGCAGCAGAAGCGCGACAATGGCGCGGTTGTTGCGTGACCTGACCGGATGACGACCTTGACCGCAACACTCGAAGAACGCGTCGGCGACACGACCATTCGCCACGTACGCGAGGACATCCAGCACGCCGGCGAAGGCGCGGCCGAGTCGACCGCGCCTGAGCCGAAGACGAGGCTTTTGAGATTTCTCGAGAACGCAGTCGCGAAGCGGCTCGGCCACCGCCATCTTCTCAAGCTCGCAGCGAATCGGGCCAGCGTGACCGCTGCATGGCGTGAGCTGCCAGATCGTATGCATTTAGCTGCGAATCAAACGAAGCTGATGATGGAGTTGGTCGACGACTTTCGTGCCGGGACATACCGGAAAATCCCCTGGCATTCTCTCGCGATCGGAGTAGCTGCGATCTTGTACGCAGCGAACCCCGCGGACGTGTTGCCCGACATGGTCGTGGGATTGGGCCTGCTCGACGATATCGTCGTGGCTGCGCTCGCCGCGCGGGTGCTCCGCAAAGACCTGATGATGTACTGCGAGTTCAAAGGCTACGCAGTCGACGATTACTTCAAGCGCTGAATCGAGAGAGCTGAGCGTCTAAGCTCGCTCGAGTAAAGCCAGGACTAAGTCACGGCATCTTGCCACACGGCCCGTCGTTGACGGCTTGCCAGTGACGTTCATCGCCGCACAGCAGACCGACGAATCGGCCCATCGAATCCTGGCGGCACCGGTCGGGCGCATCGAAGACGCAGTCGCAGCCTCTGGCGCTGCCATCGTAGGCCTGGTCGAGATTCTGCCATGGCGAGTAGCAGGTGGCTGACTCGTGCCCGCCGTCCGTCTCGTGTTGGAGCACGGCGCAGTGCCCGTCGTCCGCACAAATCGTGACCGGCGGCGGCCCTAGTGCAGGCGTCGGCACGCACGGCGGCGCAGGCACGCATTGCAGCACGCTGTCGTCGGCGCTCTTGTTGATGCCGACGTAGTCCCTCGCGAGATCCGACACCGCGCCGCAACAACCAAGACCCTCCGCGACGCAATCACTGTCCTGCGAGCACTTCGAGAGTGCGGCTTGGCGTAGGTCCACCGCCGCGCACTTGTACTCTACACAGCTCGCGCGAAGGATCGGTGCGAGCGGTTCGTATTGCCAGACGGGACAGTGACACGGCGCTTGGCCGTGACATTCCGCGTCTTGCACTTCTTGCTGCCGCGCGCGATGGGTAGCGATCACCGACATCGGGTTGCCGTTCCCGCATGAACAGCAGCCGCGCGACACGAGCGCGCAGTCCGAATCGACCAAACATGAATCGCCGCCGGTGGCCTGACCGCTATCGCACTTGCAAGTTTGCGCGTTCCAAGGCGCACCCGACGGGCACGGAATTGGCAGGCACTCGGTCGCGCCGCTGCCGCTCCCAGCGGCGCCCATCGTCGAGTGTGCGCCGCCGGTGCCGCTGCCGGCGGCACCCGTCATCGACTGTGCCCCGTCGTCGTCGTCGCTCGCCACGCTGCCGCTCGAGCCCGCGGGCTCAAATCCCGCTTCATTCCGGGGACTCCCGGAGTCGATCACGATGGCACCCCGACCGGCTTCAGAGCCCGTACCGGGGTTGTCTCCCGCGCCCGTAGGATGTCGGGCTTCGGTACAGGCCACGACCACGCAGACGAGGACCAGGGAGCATGTGCCGTGTTGTGCCAAGCGCAGCATGACGAGTCTAAGCAGCACTTTTCGTGCCGGCAGGAATGAGATGCGGCGTGGCCGCGGGCGTCGCAAATGCAATCTGCAACGTCACCATCGCGCGCAAACGTGACTATCTGATCACGCTCGAGAAGCAGATCTCCTTGCGCGAGCACCCACGCGAGCGCGAGCTGCGAAGGCGTACAACTTTTCGCCTTCCGCCAGCGCTTGTGCTTCTTCGACAACAGCCAGGTTCGTCGCGAAGTTTGGACCTTGAAAACGCGGTGAGCCGCGGCGCCAATCGTCTTTGGCGAGATCGTCGATAGTCTTGAAGTGACCAGCTACCGCATCACTCAGGGGTACTGGCCGCTCTTGAACAGGTCGGACAACTCGTTGGCGCCTGACACTTTGGATAGTGTCGGCAGCTGCAAGATGCGCTCGATCGACTTGAGCACCGAGCTGTGATTGTAGCTCACAGACCCTGCGTACCCGACCTTGACCGATGGGCCGATCGCTAGGAACGGCATCTTGAGCGTGGAGCTGCCTTCGTCCCAGGTGATGAAGATCACGCCGGCGTGGCTGTTCGCGTACGTGATCAGCCGCGGGAGTTCGTTGCGCAACCACGTGTCTCCTGAGCGAACCGAATTCGAGTCCGGGCACCCTGACGCTCCATGCATATCGTTGCAGAGGTTGGGTGTGATGAACGTGAAGCTGGCGACGTCGTTGGCAGCGATATCGGCAGCGAGCGCGCTGTAGGCGCGGTGATGAGCAACACAATACGCGTTGCTCGACGAGGGAGGGCTGCCTGCGACGTCGTCGAAGAAGACGAAAGGGTTGTGTTTCGCTGCATAGAAGCCACTCGAGTGGATCGGGCAGTTGCCAGTCGACGAGTTCAAACCTTCTTGATAGGCGCGCCAGGTGACGCCGTTCGTTGCGTTTTTGATCTGCGTGACTAAATGGCTCGTGCTACCCGAGCTGTTCACCGTCGATGGATCACCGTCGCCCGTAAACGTGTGGTCCGAAAAGGCATTCGTTCCGGTCTCCATCCACAAATAGTGCGGCTCGCTCGGGATCGAGAGTGCTAGCTCATCGTTGAAGTTCGTCGACCGCGCGTAGGTTGGGATGAGCGTGCCGTTGATGTAGGGCGCGCTACCGGAGTTGCCGTAGATCTGCGTCGAGTCGTGGTTCTCCATCGCGATCACGAAGACGTGTTGAATGTGTGAAGTCGTGAGCTCTTCTTCGAGCTCTGCGACGTCGGATTCGTCCCCAACTGTCATCACGCAGGACGAAACGAGTGTGAATGCTCCAGCGACTACGATTGTGCGAGTGACCGGAAAACCTTTTCCCATGTGTCCTCCTGACGGGCACCAAGAGAGCCCTGGCTATCGACTGCTCGCTGCGCGCATGAGGCTCGAGCGTGGTCGTGAACGATCCGGGACGATCGTCTGACGATGAGGTGATTTTTCGTTCGTCTGTCGAATGACGTCGCGACGACGCCACACGATCGCCATGCCTGGATGTCAGTGTTTGTCGTCGCGATGTCCGTCGCTTGACCCAACGATGCGCGATCGACGCACGCTGCTCCACGCTGTATCGTCCGGATCTCGACCGTTCGTGGGGTTCGTCGTCCTCACAGCAACGTTGCTCGCCACCGTCGCATTTGCGCGCGTGCTCGCGCCGACGTTCAAAGCCCACGGCGCTGCGGCACGGTCGGCGCAGCTCACCGAACATCCGCCGCCGGCAGCTGCGAGCGTCGCACCGCGGTTGGAAGAAGATCTACGTGTCAGCTTAGGTCGCAAGCTGTTCTTCGATCGCAGTCTGTCGGAGCCCGCCGGTATCAGCTGCGCGAGTTGCCACGATCCGCGCCAGGGCTACGCGGGAAATAATGGCTCGACCCTCGGAACGGCGCAGGGAAGCCGGCCCGGACACTTCGCTCGACGAAACACGCCGTCCGTGATGTATCTGCGCTTCGTTCGCAAGCCGCATTTGGTTTGGGAAGAAGACGCAGATCGCCCCGAGTTGTTCGGAGGCTTCTTCTGGGACGGACGGGCGAGCACGATCGCGGCACTCGTCCGTGAGCCGTTGCTCAATCCCGATGAAATGGGCAATCGGGATCTTCATGAAGTCGCACGAAAGATCGAGTCTGCCGCTTACGCCAAACAACTCGAGCGCGAGTTCGATCACGTGTTCGCGTCCGATGACGAGACGCTGGAGGCCATCAGCCTGTGCATCGAGGCCTTTCTGACGAGCCGGAGCATGTCGCCGTTCTCGTCGAAGTATGACGACTTCATCCGCGGCAGCGCGTCGCTGAGTGCGGTCGAGTTGCGTGGACTCGCGCTGTTCGAGGATCTCGACAAAGGTGCCTGCAGCACGTGCCACAGACTCGATCGTCAGTCCGGCCTACCCGAAGCGTCGATGTTCACCGACTACGGCTACGACGTGGTCGCGGTGCCGCGCAATCGAAAGATCGCGGGAAACGGCGATGCGCGTCACTTCGATCTCGGCGTGTGCGATCGGAGCGATCGGCGCTTTCACACGGAGGACCCGTGGTTCTGCGGCGCATTCCGAACCCCATCGCTTCGGAACGTCGCGATGCGCACGAGCTTCATGCACAACGGAGTGTTTACGACGTTGCGAGACGTCGTGTCGTTTTACGCAACCCGAGCGACCACACCGGAGCGCTGGTATCCGACTGAGTCGTTCGACGATCTGCCGGCCGACTATCGAGCCAACGTCAACGTCGATCTCCCACCTTACAATCAGGTGGAAGGAGAACGTCCGAGGCTCGAAGACGCAGACCTGGACGCAATCCTGGCATTTCTGGCGACGTTGTCGGACCGTAGTCTTCCACCGGCACCGTGACCCTCACGCAAGTTCATTCGCACGCTACGCATGCCGGCTCTGCGCCGCGACCAATGCCGCGTAGACACCCCCGGCCTCCAATAGCTCGCGATGCGTTCCCTGCTCCACCACCCCGCCGCGCTCCATCACCAGGATTCGGTCGGCATTGATAATGGTGCTCAACCGGTGCGCGATGACTATTCGCGTACACCGCAGCGGTGCGAGCGCCTCCTGCACCCGCTGCTCGTTCATCGCGTCGAGCGCACTCGTCGCCTCATCCAATACTAGAATCGCCGGCCGCCTCACGATCGCCCGCGCGATCGCCAACCGCTGACGCTGCCCACCCGAGATGGAGCCACCTCCACTCGACAACAACGTGTCGTAGCTCATCGGCATCTGCGTGATCTCGTCATGCAGCTGGGCAGTCTGCGCAGCCTTGACGATGCTCTCGAATGGCAACTGAGGATCCGCGAGCGCGATGTTTGCGCGGATGGTAGAGCTGAACAGCTGCGCGTTCTGAGTCACGATCCCGAGCTGCTGGCGCACCGACAAGAGGTCGAGCTCGTTCAAGCTCGCTCCGTCGTAGCTGATCCGACCCGAGGTCGCTCGATACAAGCCCACCAGTAAAGCCGCGAGCGTCGACTTGCCCGAACCGGAACGCCCGACGATCGCCACGAATTCTCCGGCGGCAATCTTGAGCCAGACGCCTCGAATCACTTCCGGGTCCGCCGGACCGTGGCGAAACCGCAAATCCTCGACTTCGATCGCGCCACTCAGCTTCGCGGCCAGCAACGCCGTACCCGGTCGTTGTTCGGTGGGCGCATCGAACACGTCGACGACGCGATCGAAATAGATTCCGAGCCGGTCCAGCTGCATGACCGTAGCTACGAGCGTCGACAACGGGCCAAACACGCCGACCGCAAACGTCTGAATCGCGAGCATCGCGCCGACACTCAGCTCGCCGCGCAAGACCGCGAGCGCACCGATCGTAAAGATCACGAGCGGTGCACCCATACGCAAGACCGCAGTGATGGAGTCGAACAAGATCGCGAGGCGGCCCGTGTGCAAGCCGTTGTTCAACACGTCGACGAAAAGGTCACCCCAGCGTTGTTGAACCCGCGGCTCGGCGCCCATCGCCTTCAACGTTTCGATGCCTCCCAACATCTCGAATTGAAAGTCCTCACAACGGATGCGCCGCTCCAAGCCTTCGGCCTGCAAGTCTTTCAAGCGGCCGCGCGTCAGCGCGACGATCGCGACCTCGAGTACGCACAGAGCGAGCACGATCGCACCCAACTTCGCGCTGATGATGAGCAGCATCGCGAGGTACACACACATCATCGTGCCATCGAGTACCGTCGATAGCGCGCTCGAGGTCAAGATCTCACGAATCGTCGTGTTGCTATTCAAACGCGCGAACAGATCTCCGACCGGTCGCTGTTGGAAAAATGCGTACGGCAGTTGCAACATGCGTTCGAGCAGCGCAGTCGTGAGCGTTGCATCGAAGCGAGTGCGCAGCGCCAGGATCGCGTGCCCGCGCACGACTGTGCTGAACGCATGGAAGATGAGCATGACGCCGAGACCGAGCGCCACGACCAGCAGCAACCGCTCGTCGCCGCGCGGGATCACGCGATCGACGACGAGTCCGACCAGCAGCGGCAGCGCGAGCGTCAGCACCTGCATGAACGCCGACAGCACGAGGATTCGAGGCCACTCGCCGCTCTTCCACAACAGCTGCAACACCGCGCGAAGCCGCGACCGTTTCGCGCTGGGCTCGAAATCGTCGTCCGGCTCTAGATCGATCGCGACGCCGGTGAACGAACGCTCGGTCTCTTGCCATGTCACGGTCCTGCGTCCGATCGCGGGATCGACGATCACCACACCATCACGGCTCACGCGCTCGAACAGTACGAAGTGGTTGAAGGCCCAGTGGAGAATCGCGCCGGGCCGCAGGAACCTGAGACCGTTCAGCTCGAGCTTTACGCCTCGCCCTCGCAGACCAAAACGTCGTGCAGTCGCAAGCAGTGCGCTGGCACGTGTGCCGTCTCGCGTCGCCCCGATTACGGCACGGATCTCTTCGCGCGCGACGTGTTTGCCGTGATAAGCGAGGACCATTGCGACGCACGCCACGCCGCACTCGACGACGTTCAGCTGCGGAATGAACGGGATGCCGCGCTGCTGGCCGTGGCCGAGGTGCCGCAGCGCCGGAGTGCGGGAAGTTAGCTCACGCGCTTCGGGTATCTCAGACATGGAATCTCCTTAAGAGTTGTCGCAACCCTGGGAACAGCACAGTCCAGAGCGACTCGCGCTTCACCCTGACTTCGGCGCGCCCGCCCATGCCCTGGTAGAGATGCAACTCATCCTCGCCCACGCGAAGCTCACAGGACGGCAGCACGGCGCGCGCGAGCACGATCGGACCGTCGAGCACGACTGAATCCGCGATCTCACTACCGAGGTAACGTTTCGCTTCGGCAGGACCGATCACTTGTGTTCCGATGCCCTCGATCCGCGCTTGCTGATGGGCATATCGAAAACCAGCCAGCTCGAAACGCAGTGCAGCGCCGACCGCGAGCTCCGGACGGTATTGACCGGGCAAGAGCGCGAGCACGGTGCAACTCGCGTCGGGGCGATTGAGCGTCGCGATGACGTCGCCTGCTGCGACCGACTGGCCCGACCGAACACGGATGTCACCGATCGTGCCCGCGTACGGCGCGCGAATCGCGAGCTCGTCCAGATGAATCGCAGCGAGATCGCGCTGGGCGTTCAACGATGCGAGAGCCTGGCGTGCCACGACGTCCGCTGGATCGCGGAGCGCCATCACCAGTTGGAGATCGAACTCTTTGCCGATGCGTTGCAGCTCGCCAAGCTCGCGCGCTGCATGCAGGCGAACCACCAGCTGCCCCTGTTCGATGTGTTCACCGGGCGCAGTCTCGATCGCAGCGATCGTCCCCGCGACGTTCGTTCGGAGCTCGATGTCACCGCGCTTCCAGATGATCGCAGGCCCGACTGCATAGTCGTAGACCTGTGCCAACCAGCCGTAGCTGCCCATCATCGAGAAAGCCAACACGAGAATCCAATAAGCCCAGCGTGTCCAAGCTGGCGTGAGGCGAATGACATCCGATGCGATGGAGCCATGTTCCGCATGCTCGAGTGCGCGCCGGCGAAATAGGTCTTGGATCGTCATGAACCACCTCCTCCAGCGCTGCGGGGTAGGTCGGTTGAAGTCACGATCACTGAGACGATCGCACCCAACAAACGCGCGCCGGCGCTTTCTTCGGACGGCGTAGTGGCCTCGGCGAACAGCGTTCTCGACGACGCATCGACCTCGGGCGCGATGCGATCGACGACTCCGATCAGCGGAGGTGCGTCCGGTGCGCTCGTCGAACGCGCGATGATCCGCGCGCCGAGCATGATTCGCTGCGCGTCCACCTCGCGGACTGCGAAGCGCACTCGGATCGCTCCATCTTCGATGATGCGCACGATCGCTTGACCTGCCCCGACTGTGGCGCCTGCATCGAGGTAACGAGACGCGATCGTACCGCTGAACGGCGCGCGAACTTGCGCGAGCGCTTCGACGGTCGTGAGCTGTGCGACGTGCGCACGTTTTTCGGCGAGCTCGGCCTGCGCTTGTTCCAGCTGGGCGCTCCGCGCTTCGCGATCGAACCGAGCTTCGGCGAGCTCCTCCTCGGTCGCGAGTTGCGCCCCGGCCAACTTCGCCAGACGGCTGACCTTGTCTTCGAGCCTGCTCAACTCGAGCGTCGCGCGCCGCACTTGTGACGTCGTTGCACCGCCCGCCGCGGTCGCCATCTCGAGGTCGTGGCGCGCCAGCTCCGTGGCCAAGCTCGCGATCACACCGCCCGCCTCGACGTGGTCACCCAGCCGTACGTGCACGGCTCGCAGCCGACCCGCATACGGTGCACCTACATCGGTCGCCTGCGAAGGTACGACGACACCGATGCCGCCGATCGGAAGCGCCGGCCTGTCCTCGCCGCTATCGGCTGCAGGCTGAACTGCGGCGGGCCGCAAGATCGAAACGCTGGGTGCGTGTGCGTCTCTTGCGACCCCACTAGCCAACGCAATCAATGGGAAGGTGATCAAAATCGCCGCGAGCATTCGCATGGCTTTGCTGGTTCCAGCTCAATAGAGCGTCGCCAGTGCTCGACGTGAACCGCGCACACTTCAAAAAAATGCGCTGGATCGATCGAATGCACATTCACACCGGTGCCGCTCGCCGCTCTTCATCGGTCGGAACCGAGTCGCAATGAGGCACCACACCGGTGCGGAAGGCGGCTGGCAAAACATCGCGAGGTCACCATGGCTAACGACAACGAGAACAAGCAGGACACGGACGAAGTGCTCACCGAGCTCGATTCGAGCGAGCTCGACATGGTCTCGGGCGGGCGGGGCAAGATTTGCCCGTTCCTGTACATCGAATGGGGCAAAGCGACGGCGTCCGAAGTCGTGGCGTGAACATAGAGCGCGGTGGATGCGTGACTGCGCGCATCCACCGCTCATCCTTCGAGGTTCATCATGGACGCCGCGCATCTCGAGTCAGCATTGGCCAATCATCGTTACTTCGGTCGCGCCGATTATCTCGCCGACCGCGTACTCGATTTGTATCGACAGCGATTGGGGCGACTCGCCCCCGCGTTCGGCGCCCTTCGCCTGGTCGAACATCTCGCTCGATTGCCGCAGCTCGCGCGCTTCGAGTTCGTCCGTGATCCGACGTTCCGCGCAGCGACGGATCAGGCGCTACTGTCGACTCGGGGCGAGTCCACCCACCTCAGCGATGCACGCATCGAAGCGCTGATCCGCGAGGCCTGCGAAGGCACGCCTGAAGCTACTGCGCCGCTCCTCGCTCGAACCAGCGCGCTACGCCTGCAACCGCACGGGCTCGTGATCTGGGACGCGGAGCGCGTGGAGACCACGGCCGAGCAGGCGGCCGCGCAGCTATTCTCGACGTTGCTTCCGCTGCTGACGTTCTGCCGCGTAACACCGAGCGAGCTGGCGACACTCGAACGCGGCGCGCAGCTGCTCGAACGGATGCTTCCGACGCTCACGCCGAGCGTGTTGCGGCACGTCGGGCTGATCGCGGTCGCCGAGAGCGCAGCGACGCCGCGGCCCGGTGACGGCGGAGAGCCGCGCTTCTTTCGCTCTGCGACGTTGGCCGCGTTGCCCGGTACGATCTTGTTGTCGCGCTCGGTGCTCGAAAGTCCATGGACGGCCGCCGCCGCGCTGTTGCACGAGGCGCTGCACTTGAAGTTCATCGACCTCGAGTACACCCACACGATCGGGAGCGCGGCCGAGCGGGCAGGTGCAATCGCGCCCATCACGCCTCCCTGGCACGCTGCAGTGACGGGGCCTGATGCTTGGCCGATCAAACGCGCGATGACTGCGCTGCACGTGTACGTCGGGCTGTTGCTGTTCTACTGGAAGAGCTTCGAGCCGGACGCGGTGTTCGAGGAGCTCGCGGGCGAACCGCGACCGGCTCAGATCGCTTCGCAGCTTCAATGCGCGATCGACCGAGCGAGGTATCTGTCGTCGCAGCTCGAGCCGCGCGCGACTGCGTTGGGTGCGGCCGGTCGACAATTCGTGAAATGGCTCAGCAGCTTGGTCGATTCGCTCGAGCCGCAGGCTGTACGCGCGGAAGGATGAGCGAGCGTGAAGCGCCTCCGTGCCGCGGTCTTTGCTCTCGGGCTGCTCGGCGCAAACGCACATGCAGAAGACGTACGCGTGCCTGATGCGAGTGCACTCGAACCTGCGCGCGCGGGTCGGAACGTCCACGCCTGGCGCGAGGCCGTGGCGCTACTCGCCCGCGCCGATCCCGAGTTGGCTGCGGCGACCGAGGCGAGCGAGCGCGCGCAGGCAGTGGCCGATCAGGCGCTCGCGGGCGTTCTGCCGCGTCTGCAGCTATCGGCGGCATTCGAGTATCGACCGCTCGCTCCGCTGCTCGATCTGCGCTCGGGGCAGATCGAGAACACGTGGTTGTCCAGCTCGACCTGGACGCCGTCGACCGCACTGGAGGTGTCGATTCCAGTGTTTGCGCTACAACAGTGGGCGCATCTGCGAGCCGCGAAGCGGTTTGCGGATGCGGCTGAGGCTGAGCTGCGCAGCACGGGCCATCGGGTCAAGACTGCGCTCGCGGCGACCCTGATCGCGACCGTGACCGCGGAACGCTTGGGCGAGGTTGCGCGAGATGGCGTGCGCGCTGCGAACAGTCGCTTGGCGCTCGCGCAGAGCCGAAAAGACCTGGGCGCCGCGACTGCCCTCGACGTCCGGCGCTTCGAGCAGGACGCGCTCTCTGCGCGTGCGAGCGTCATCGCTGCGCACGAAGCGATCTGGCGTACGCGTGAAGCGCTGGCGATCGCAGTCGGTAGCCGCACCTCGGTCGGAGTCTCGCCAGAGCTGACTGTCGACCAGATGGTGCGTGATGCGACGGCTCAATGCCGACCCGTGCCGGGCGTCGAGGAGCGACCGGAAGTCGCCGCCGCTGCCAGCAGCAGGCGTGCGGCGACTGAGACGGTGCGCGAAGCGCGTTCCGCGTATTGGCCCACGGCTGCGGTGACGACACGCTACGAACTTGCGCGAACGACCGCGAGCGATGGGACCCAGTCCTCGCAGCGGCTGACGACGCAGGTTTGGAGTGTGCTCGGGGTACTCACGTGGACGCTGTTCGACGGGGGCGAACGCGCAGCCGTCACGCGCGAGACAGAGGCCGCGGAGCGTCACGCCCGCGCCCGACTCAGCGCGGCTCGCGGACACGCCGCGATCGCGACCGAGCGCTCGAAAAAAATCTTGGAGAGTGCCGAAGACGCGCGCGCGGTCGCCGAGGCGGCGCTCGAGACGGCGCGTGAGACGGACCGCTTGACGCGTCTCGAGCAGCAGCTGGGTCGCGGGAGTGCGTTCGAAGCCGTCGGTGCGGCCGCGAGCTTGCGGCGAAGCGAGCTCGAGCTGACCTTGCGCCAGTATGCGCTAGTCCAAGCGCGGTTCGGCGCCATGCTTGCACTAGCCGACTGTCACTGATCCGCGCGAGCGACCGATCCTGCAGCTGTGAGCTGCGTCATTGTTGCAGCTCACAGCTGCGGGCACAGTCGATTCTGCGAGCGCGAGCCAGGTACGGCCGCGCACGACTGGGGGGTACGCGGTATGGACGGTGATCGCGACGTGCACGAGCTCTCGATTCGAGAACGCCATGCCGCCGGTGATTTGCAGGCTGCGGCGGACCTCGTGCTGCGCGCTTACGGCGTCCAGATCCAACGATTTCTCGCGGCGCGTTCACGCGACAGAACCTGCGCCGATGAGGCGTACGCCGAGTTCGAGTTCGATCTCTGGCGAGGGCTCGCCGGCTTTCGGTGGGAGTGTTCGGCGCGGGTCTGGGTGTATACGCTCGCGCGGCGCGCGATGATTCGCTGTTCCCAGCGCGCTCGCCAACGTCAGCGGCGCGAAGTCCTGCGGTCTCAACCGGGGCAGAACAAAGCGTGTACGGTGCGAACCGAGACGCGCACCGCGTTGCGGACTCGCTCGAAGCAGCGGATCCAGGAACTTTGGCGGCAGTTGCCCGAAGCGGATCAAACGCTGCTGCTGCTGCGGATCAGTCGTCAACTGGAATGGAAAGAGATCGCTTGCGTGATGGGTGCGAGCACGGATCCGCAACGTGCGCTCGAGGTGGAGACAGCCCGCTTGCGCAAACGCTTTCAGCTCGTCAAAGCGAAGCTGCGCAAGCTCGCGGACGAAGACGGACTACTCGCGGGGCGCACGGTGCAAACGCCTTCGCAGGACTGTGACCCGTGCTGAGGCCCGAGCGAACCGCGCAGCGCACGTCTTGGGACTCGTTCGATGCGCTGATCGAAGAGGCGATGCAGCCCGCAGCGGCGGAGATCGCCGAGGACCCGGTGGCGCTGCCACTCGGGGCCACGATCGCGGGGGATCGGTTCCGGATCTTGCGGCGTATCGGCCGCGGCGGCACGGGGCTCGTGTATGCGGCGTTCGATTCGGAGCGCAATGTGAACGTCGCGCTCAAAGTTTTGATGAGTCGTGATCCGGGCAGCCTACGTCTCAAACGCGAGTTTCGCGCGCTCGAGGGCATCAAACACCCGAACCTGCTGCAGCTGCACGAGTTGTTCGCCGAACACGGTCGCTGGTTCTTCACTATGGACCTGATCGAGGGCGAACATTTCGACGACTGGGTCCGACCGGGTGGAACACTCGACCCGAACCGGTTGCGTTCGGCGCTCTCGCAATTGTTTTCGGCAGTGAACGCGATTCACGCGGCCGGCAAGATCCATCGCGACCTCAAGCCGAGCAACGTTCTACTCACTGCGCGTGGTCGGGTCGCCGTGCTGGACTTCGGGCTCGTGGCGGACGTGCTGCAGGCCGAGACGTCACGACGTGCCAGAGTCCCGAGCGGCACGCCGGCGTACATGGCGCCGGAATTGCTGAACGGAGGCGCGGGCAGCGCGGCGAGTGATCTGTACGCGATCGGTGTGATGTTGTTCGAAGCCCTCACCGGTCGATTGCCGTTCGCCGGCACGGCGGCGGAAGTGCGCAGGGCCAAGCTCCTCGAACCGCCCGCGTTTCCCGACGTGCCAAGCGAGCACGTCGACACCCAGGATCTGTTTGCGCTCTGCCGCGCTTTGCTGGCCCGAGATCCGCACGCGAGGGCCGAATACGCGCAGTTGTCTGCACCGCTGGCCGCGGCGTCCCGCACGCGAACGCCATCCGATGCTGCAGCCGCGAGCTGTAGCGCTCCAACGCTCGAGCTCGTCGGCCGCGACGCCGAGCTGAAGGTGTTGCGCTCTGCCTACGATGCGATGCGCGGCGGCGAGCGAGTGGTGCTCGACATCTCCGGCGAGAGCGGAGTCGGCAAGACTGCGCTGTGTGAAGCTTTCTTTCGTGGGCTGCAGGCCGAAGGTGAGGCGCTGGTGTTGTCCGGTCGGTGTTACGAGTGTGAGAGCGTGCCGTTCAAAGGCTTCGATGCGATCATCGATGCCCTGACGCGGTACCTCGAACGTCTCCCGGCAGCGCGGGTCGCTGCGTTGCTACCGCGCGACATGCACGCGTTGGTCGAGCTCTTTCCCGTGATCCGTCGCGTGGACGCTCAGCCCAACCCGGGAAGATCGCCGCAGCACACCGCCGATGCTCGCGAGCGCCAACGCCGCGCATTCCGCGCGCTCACCGAGCTGCTACGCAACATCTGCGACGGACAGCCGATCGTTCTCCACGTCGACGACATGCAGTGGACCGACGACGACTCGATCGACTTGCTCCACGACTTGCTCGCCGAGCGCAACGCGCTGCCAGTGCTGTTCATCCTCAGCCGGCGCGACGGTCTGAGCGATCGCGGCGCTCTCACGTTGCCGACTCGCAAGCTCGAGCTGGCGCCGCTTTCGCTTGCCGACGCTACGTATTTTGCTACTTGGCTTCTCGAACGACGCGATCCGACGAAGGTCGGCCTGGCCGCCGCGATCGCGCATGAGTCTCGCGGCAATCCCTTGTTTGCGACCGAGCTCGCGCGGTTTGCGTCTGGTGCAACCGCAAGCACGAGTGAGCCGCTCACGACGAGTCTGAGCGCGCTCCTCGCCAACTCGATCGCGAGCCTATCGGATGCGAGTTGTACGCTGTTGTCCACGCTGGCGCTCGCGGGGCAACCGATCGCGCTCGAGACCGCGCTCGATGCTTCGGGTGCCGCGTATTGCGATCTCGACGTGCTTCGCGGTTTGCAGCTGGTTCGAACGCACGTGCGCAACGAGCACAAGTTGATCGAGTGCTACCACGATCGCATCCGCGAAGACGTCGCGACTCGACTTCCGAGTTCGGAACGCCAGCGAGTGTACCGCGCGCTGACACAGGCCTTGCAAGCGCGCGATCCGGCGGATCCGGAGCTGCTCTGCCGCTGTCTCGCGGCATCGGGCGACCTGCCGCGGGCGGCCTACTTTGCTCTGGCCGCGGCGGATCGCGCTGCGGCGATGCTCGCGTTCGAACACGCTGCGATGTTGTATCGCAAAGCGCTCGAGCTCGGGCTCGACACCGAAGTGCAAGTGCGTGACGCGTGGCAGAACCTCGGCCACGTGCTCGAGAGTGCAGGGCGCGGCCGGGAAGCCGCGGATGCATATCAGGCTGCTGCGCGGCGAAGTGAGGGCTATCCGCGTCTCGATCTACAGCGGCGCGCCGCCGAGCAGCTCCTCGCGACCGGCTACGTCGAACGAGGCACCGCGCTGATCCAGGGCGTTGCCGCCGCGGTGAACTTGAGTTGTGCGACGAGCAAGCCCGCTGCCGCGCTGCAACTGGCGTGGAATCACTCGAAGCTTCGCCTGCGCGGGCTGGGCCGGAGGGCGCCACGAACGTTACGCACTGAGCTTGCGACATTGCGCTTGCGAACCGCGAATACGCTGGTTACGGGTTTGATCGGTTACCAGCCGCTGCAAGCGGCCGATATCGCGAGTCAGTATTTGATGTCGGCGCTCGGCGCAGGCGATTCGCTGCACCTCGTGCGTGCACTCGGTCTGAACACGATGCTCAGCAGTACCGTCGCTCCGCATAGCGCCTGGACGTACCGGTTGCTTGCTCGGATGGACGAAGTGCAAGCCGTAGATTCGCCGGAGTCTTCAGGCTTCTCGCGAGTCGTGCACGGCGTCGTCGCTCACAATCACGAACGGTTTCGCGCCGCGCGTACGGAGTTGGCGGGGGCGCGCAAGGCTCTGGCGGAGTCGGCCGGCGTAGCTTGGGAGCTCGACGCGGTCCACATCTTCGATCAGGCGAGCGCTTGTGCATGCGGCGACTACGCAGATCTCGTGCGCGACACGCCGGGCTTGATCGACGAAGCATTTCGGTGCGGCCGGCTCTATGCAGGCGCCGCGTTGAGCGGCGTTTGTGGTCTCCCGGCGTGGCTCACGCCCGATGATCCCGCGAGCTACGCCGATCGCCTGACCCACGCCAGGCGCTGCTGGCCGTCGCCGGAACGCCCCGACTGGCCGGACCATCTGCTGTTGATGGGTGAAGTGATGCTTTCGATCTACGTCGGCCGGCCTGAGACAGGTTTGGAGCTTCTGGAGAACAGGCGTGCGGCCCACGCGAGCTCGCTAAGCTCGAAGTCTTCCATGATCAAGCTGGCGTTCTTTGCGCGGCGTGGGATGTGTGCGGCCTCGGCATTGCACGGTCCAAATCGCGACCGGCGCGATCCACGGCGCAGCCAATGGCGGCGGGTACTTCGCGAGTGCATCGATGCGTTGCAGCGTGTCGGTGGCAACCGGTCGCGCAGCATCGCGCAGCTCTTGAAAACGGTACTCGCACTCGAGGCTGGGCGAGTGGAGGAAGGGGTCGGCGGCTTACGTGCCACGCTCGCGCTCCACGAGCAGGCCGAAAGCGCGATGGCCGCTGCAGCGACGCGGCAGCGCCTCGGGCGCTTTATCGGAGGTGAGGAAGGCAGAGCGCTGCGGCGCGAGGGCGAGCGTTTCATGCGAACGCAAGGTGTCAAGAACGTCGATGCGATGAGCGAGTTGCTGTGCCCCGGTTGTTCGCAGTGATGTCAGTGTCCGTCGCGTGGGTGCAAATGCGCGAGCTCAAAAACCTGCATCCCTGCGGGGGACAAGAGTGCAGTCGCTCGGAGCGGCAGTTGTGTGCGCTGGATGGGCACATGCGCTCCTCGCACAGGTGTGGTTACGCGGCTAAAGTCGATCGAAGCGTCACTTGATAGGTACTATCTCGGAGTGAAGACGAAGACCGACCTCACGCGGCCGGGCTACAGAAACTCGGACAGGTCCACGACCCGTCAAGACACCGAACACGGTGCCGAGCAGCTTTCTGAGCCGGCGCTCAGCCGCGCTCCCGCCGTAGGGTCGCGGGTCGGACGCTACCGCCTGCTCCAGGAGCTTGGCGCCGGCGGCATGGGAGTCGTGTACGAAGCGCTCGATCCCGAGCTCGATCGCAAGGTCGCCATCAAGCTGGTGCAGCCCCGCTTTCACAAAGCGCAGCTGGTTCGCGAAGCGCGCGCGTTAGCCCGGCTGTCTCACCCCAACGTCGTCATCATTCACGACGTCGGCGACGCGGACGGTCGCACGTTCATCGCGATGGAGCTGATCCACGGGCACACGCTCCGGCAGTGGCTCGCACAACAGCCGCGCAGCTATCGGGAAATCCTAGATGTCCTTGTCCCCGCGGGCCGAGGACTCGCGGCCGCACATGCCGCACAGCTGGTGCATCGCGATTTCAAGCCCGAGAACGTCATGGTGGGACACGACGGTCGCGCGCGCGTGCTCGACTTCGGAATCGTGAGCGCGCTCGTCGCGGAAGGTGTGGGCACACCTGGCGAGCAGAGCGAATCGGGTTCACGCGCCGACGCGCACGCAGCGGATGGCGGCGGGAACGACCGATCCGAGGCGAGCAGCGGGTTCGCCGGCACGCCCGCCTACATGGCACCCGAACAGTTGAGTGCACACGCCGTCGACGAGCGCGCCGATCAGTTTAGTTTCTGCGTGGTGTTGTGGGAGGCGATCTACGGCGAACGGCCCTTTCAAGGCGTTACGGTGAGCGATCGGGTGAGCGGGCGAGCGAGCATCCGACCCACTGAGCCTGCACAGCGCACTGTCCCTCTCTGGCTGCACCGAATTCTCATCCGCGGACTGTCGAACCACCTCGGCGCGAGGCACGCCTCGATGGATGTTCTGCTGGACGGAATCGAGGCAGGGCTCGCGCGTGAGGATGCTGCGGCGCGCTTGATCGGTCGGCGCTACGATCCGATCCAGCCGGCGCGAGGGTCGAGTAACGATA
This sequence comes from Polyangiales bacterium, assembly GCA_035687405.1. Taxonomy (GTDB): domain Bacteria; phylum Myxococcota_A; class Polyangia; order Polyangiales; family JAFGIB01; genus JADGRF01. Next base: position 4,498 of record DASRXR010001124.1, on the reverse strand, counting down.
CGCTCGCTCGGGCGCTGGATCGTCTGACTGGCAAAGTCGTAACCATTCAGCGCGTGACGCGCTTGAACGGCGGCGATGGGGATCTCACACAAGCGGGCGTCAAACTCGCGCGGGTGTTTCGGGACCTCGCGTCGCTGCGTCACCCGAATCTCGTCGGCGTGCTCGACTTTGGTTTCGAGAACAAGGTCAGTCCGTACTTCGTCCTCGACCTACGTGACGCCGGTGTCAGCCTGCGCGCCGCGTTGAGTGATCAACCAGAGCGGCCAGTCTTCGACGATCTCGTCCAAATCTTGCGCGCACTCAGCTATCTGCACCGACACCGGATGCAGATCGGGGCACTCACACTCGACGACGTGTTCGTGATCGATCACGAAGTGAAAGTGCTCCCCTTGAACGACGTGATGAGTGCCGAGCAGCGCGCCGCAGTTCGGGCCGCGGATACGGCACGCGAGAATGCGGCGGGGGTGGCCGCTGATCTGCGCGCGTTTGGGCTTCTCGCGTTGCAGGTCCTCGCGATTCGCTATCCATCCGGCAGCGCGCGCGGACACGAGGGCAGCGATCTGTCCTCCATCGAGGTCGACCCGAAGGTCAGAGCCGTCTTGGCGCGGCTGCTCGATCCAGACTCGTCGCACCAATACGAGAATGCTGATGCCGTGATCGACGCGCTGGCAGACGCGATGGGTCGGTCGCTCTCCGCGGAGACGATTCAAACGCGTGAGAGTCGGCTGCGAGCGGCGCCACTCATGGGGCGTGAGGCGGAAGTAAAGCGACTGAGTTCTGCCGTCCAGGACGTGTGCAACGGTGCAGGCGGTGCATGGCTCATCTGCGGCGAGAGCGGAGTCGGTAAGTCCCGTTTGCTCGATGAAGTACGTACGCTCAGCTTGGTGCGAGGCGCGCTCGTCCTTCGCGGACAAGAGCAGAGTGAGGGTGGCAGCCCCTACCGGTTGTTTCGCGATGCGCTGCGCTGGCTGGCTCTGCTGACCGACCTCGACGAGCTCGAAGCCGGTGTGCTTCTACCGATCGTGCCGGACCTGTCGAGCGTTCTCGATCGACCGGCGACGCCGGCGCCGGAGTTGGATGCGTCCGCGATGCACGCGCGCACCTGCGACGTGGTGACGAGCATCCTGCGGCGGCAGAAGCAACCGATCGTTCTCTTGCTGGAGGACGTGCAGTGGTCTCGCAGCGACAGCCTCGAGTTGCTCAAGCGGGTCGTCCCGATCACCGCCGACATGCCGCTGCTCGTCGTGGCCACGGCCCGCAACGATGAACGCCCGGGCCTGCGTGATGCGCTGACGGGCATGACACCGCTCGATCTGAACCGACTCTCGCAAGAAGCCGTCGAGGATCTCTTGGTGGCGATGACCGGCGAATCGGCGCGGCGGCCGGAAGTCGTGAACTTGCTCTGGCGCGAGACGGAGGGAAACGCATTCTTCCTCGTCGAGGTGATGCGCGCGCTCGCCGAGGAGTCGGGCGGTACGGCGCGGATCGGTGCAGGCTCGCTGCCCGACAAAGTGTTCGCCGGCGGAATCCGGCGTGTCGTTGGACGACGGCTCGAGCAGGTGCCGGCAGAGGCACGGCCGCTGCTCGGGATGGCAGCTGTGATCGGCAGGACGATCGACATGGGCCTGCTTGCATCGCTCGCGCCGGAAGCCGATCTCGAGCGCTGGGCCACACAGTGCGTCGAAGGGTCGGTCCTGGAACGAAACAGCGAGGGCACTCGCTTCGCGCACGACAAGTTGCGCGAGGGAGTGCTCGCGGAGCTTTCAACCGAAGACAAACGACAGTTCTCCCGGCTCGTCGCGGGTGCAATCGAACGCGGGCCGACCGATCGCGCGGATCGGTACTCGCTCTTGACGCATCACTTCGGCAAGGCCGGGGATCGCGACAAAGAGGCGCAGTACGCCGCTCTGAGCGGCGAGCAGGCAATTCAGAGCTTCGCGATTGCAGAGGGGAAGGCTCTGTTGGCCCGGGCGCTCGAGCTGAGCGAGGAAACCAGTACGACAGCACGTAGCCGCGCACGGCTTCACCGACTGTTGGGAGAGACTTGTTACTACGAAGGTCGGTTCGACCAAGCGCTGTCGCATCTCACTTGCACGTTGTCGCTAGTCGGGATCGCGATGCCGGTGTCGCGATTCGACTGGGTGTTGTTTCTGGTGCGGCAGCTGTTCCTCCAGATATTGCTCTACACGGGCTTGATCCGACCGACACGTGCGAGCACGGCTGCTGCCCAAGATGCGAACGAAGCTTCGTGGGCTGCGGCGCGCGCGGCCACGGTCTACAGCTACGACATGGACATGCTGCGCGGTCTGACTCTGAGCCTGGTCTCCGTGAATCAGGTTCGCCGCGGTGCCGAGGAGAATCCGTTCGGCCTCGGCGTGCTCGGGTATGCGGGCGCGAGCATCAAGCTCAAGGTCGGCGCAACCTATTTTCGTCGCGCTCGGCAACATGCGGTGAGTACGCCTGACAACCGTCGAACCTTGGCCGACGTGATGCATCTCCAGGCTTCGTATTTGGTCTCAGCCGGTCGACTGGATGATGCCGACCGCGTCGCGCTCGAGAGTGCCGAGGTTGCCGAGCAGATCGGCGACGAGATGGCGGCGTCCGTCGGCCTCAACATCGCCTCGATCTGCGATCATCTTCGAGGAAGGCTCCCGCGCATGCTCAGTCGCGCGCAGAACAACCAGGCGTACAGCGACGGGGAACATAAACTGTTGCGCGCGACGTCGCTGGCTCTCGCGCTGTGCGAATTGGGGCAGCCGCAAGCGGCGCTGGTTGCACTCCAGCCTCGGGCAGGTGATCCGCCGCCTCAGCTGCGAGTCACGCGCGCGACCATGCTCGGCGTAGTCGCACTGGCGCACGCTCGCAAGGGTGCGCTTCCTGCAGCTTGGGCTGCAGTTCAAGAGTGCTTGCAGATGCGCGTCGCGGGCGCGTTAGTCCCGGCTTCGTGCAGTGTCATGCTCACGGGGCCACTGGTCGCCACGCTCGCGTGTTGGGCTCGCGCAATCGATGGTGCGCCGCTCGAAGCGGCCGCCTACGCGCGGGCTGCGCGTTGGTTGCTCCGTCAGCTCCGCGCGTACGGTCGAGCGTGCCGACCCGGTGCGGCGATGGCTGAGTACTTCGACGGGCATGTTCGAGCGTTGTCCGGTGATCGGAGCGGAGCGGTGCGCGCTTGGACACGGGCGAGCGACCGCGCGGCCGCACTCGGCATGCGCTACTACCAGGGGCTCGCTCGGCTCGAGCTCGGTCGCGCTTGTCCGGTCGGCACGCCGAAGCGCGTCGAGCATCTCGAACGCGCCGCGGCGCTGCTCACGGAGTGCGGCGTAGGCGACTACGAGTGGACTACCGACGCGTTCGGTACCGGTACCGTACGTCGCGCACTCGAGAGCTGAGCGATGTAGATGCAGTCGAACAAGAACGTCGTGATGTAGAGGAAGTAGAAGAAACTGAAGTTCGTGAGCTCGGGATGTTTGGCCGGCATCCACTTGATGCACATGATCGATTCGCACAGCGTGCCCAACATCTTCAGCCACGCGACGGAGTATGAGAGTCCTCGGTGAGTCGGCCGTGCCAGGAACATGAACACGAACAGAATGCTCATCCCCATGTTGATGATGAACGCCAGGACAAACCCGTCTTGGTCCTGGTAAGTCATCGGGAACGTGTACTGTCCGAGAAATGCGAGGATGAACGTGCCGGCGACGACCGGGTAGAAGTACTCGCGAATCTGCGCGAACGTCTGTTGATCGCGCCCGTACAACAGAAGCTGCGTGATGATCACGGCATCCATGGCCAGCCAGGCGATGTCGGCATAGTGGAACGCGGGCTCGCGACGCACGGCGACCCAGAAGAAGACCGAGAGGATCTCCCAGGTGATGTTCATGCAGATCGCGGCTAAGGGAATGCCATAAGTCTTCTGCCGGAAGCACGTCACGATGACGAGCAGATATGCGGCGCCCCACAGCACGCATCCGACAACGCCCGCGCCGAGTGCCCACAACGGGACTTCTTCGACTGTTGTACTGCCCAGTAAGATCGAGAACAGTGCTCTCAGGTGCATGAGGGCATCTCCTGCGTGGCGTTAGTCAGTGTGCTTTTGCCGAGCCGCTCGCCCAGTGCTGCTGGAGCTCTAGTGGGATCGAGAACGGCGTACGGTTGACGCGTTCGAAGCTCAGGAACCCGGCAATCAGCTCTCGGCCAACGACGCCTGCGATGCCGCTCTCGAGTGGGTTTTCGATACCGTGTTTGGCCAACAGTGCATCGAATCCGACCGCTAAGCGCGTGACGTCCAAGGTCCAGTTCGGAGCCGGAACTCCGAGCATGTCAGCGATGTTGCGTCCGGTGAGTGCTTCCGGCTGCAGGAAGAAGTGCAGCATGCTCGCCGGCATTCCGTGGAGCAGCGCCGGTAGCAGGCCCTGGTAAGCCTTCACGAGAGCGCTCGCCAACTCTTTGCCCTGTGGCGACGACTCGCCCTGCGCTTTGAAGATGTGCCACGCGAGTG
>DASRXR010001123.1:0-3729 GCA_035687405.1 Polyangiales bacterium | reverse complement strand
CGAGCGGGAATCCCTACAACACGGGATTGATCATCGATGACCGCGGCGAGGTGAAGTTGAAGTACCGCAAGTTGCATCCGTGGGTGCCGGTCGAGCCTTGGGAGCCGGGGGATCTCGGCGTTCCCGTGTGTGATGGACCGAACGGGAGCAAGCTCGCGTTGATCATCTGTCACGACGGCATGTTCCCGGAGATGGCCCGCGAGTGCGCTTATCTCGGGGCGGAGATCATGATCAGGACGGCGGGGTACACCGCGCCGATTCGGCATGCTTGGCAGATCACGAATCAGGCGAACGCGTTTTGCAACTTGATGTACACGGCGTCGGTTTGCATGTGCGGGAGTGATGGGACGTTCGATTCGATGGGCGAAGGGATGTTCGTCGGGTTCGATGGAACGCCCATGGCGATGGGGAGCCATCGCGCGGATGAGATCGTTACCTGCGAGTTGAGACCCGACCTTGTGCGGGAGGCGAGGCGGGTTTGGGGGGTGGAGAACAACATCTACCAGTTCGGGCACCGCGGGTATGTCGCGGTGCAGGGCGGGGCGAAGGACTGTCCGTATACGTATATGCGGGACCTCGTGGCGGGGGAGTATCGGGTGCCCTGGGAGGATGAGGTCGTGGTGAAGGACGGGACGAGCTGCGGGTTTGAGGCGCCGACTCGGGGTTATGGGGAGGGCGCGGCCGTGCCGGCTGCGCAACCGCGGGTCGCGCGGGCTTAGTACAAGCAGCCGCAGCTTCGGCTGCTGCAAATGCGCGGGCGAAAAATACCCGCAGCTGTGGCGCCACGATCTCGTGATTGACATGACCGCATGTGGCAACCAATACTCCGCCGGCTTTTTTGGCCGCGGAATTTAGAGCAGGCCGACGTAGCTCAGTTGGTTAGAGCGGGCGTTTCATACGCGCTAGGTCAGAGGTTCAACTCCTCTCGTCGGCACCATATAAGCAGCCGCCGCTTTGGGCGGCTGCTAAGCGGATGGGGGAGCAACTCGCAGCTCTATCCCCGCGACCGGTAGCAACTGACGCGTTGATGAGAGCAGCGCCGTCGAATCCTCGCGATCGAAACGATAGTGGGCAGTACCGTTCTCGGCCCAACCGCTCTCTGTTCCAGATCGCGGGGATGCGGCTGCGGGTCGCCCCCCTCCTCGCCTTAGCAGTCGCCCAAAGCGGCGGCTGCTTGTGAGCTGGACGCGGCCGCGGCAAACCCGCATACCAAACACGTCGATGCGGGACTCCGAGACATCGAGGGCGACCACCCTCCTCCGATTCGCACTCGCCGCCCTCCTCGGGCTGTGCACGGCGAGCTGCATCGGACCCGGACTCGAACCACCCGGCACGAACGATCAAGCTCGCAGCTCCGTCGCTGGCAGCGGCGCAACCGCCGGCATTCCGACCATGGCGGGCACCCCGTCCGGCATGAACCCGACGCAAGCCCCGGCCACTCCAACCACCACCACTCCCCCAGCCAACAGCCCGCAATCTACTGCCGGCTCGCCGGGAGCTCTGACCCCCGTCGGAGCTGCAGGATCGAGCGCTCCCGGAGGCGCAGCCGCCGCCGGGTCAGGCGCAGCCTCGGGCGATGAAGACGCCGGCGTAGAGTGAACCTCTGCCTCTAGTTTGACGCGCGCCGATCGGAAAGATCTCGCGCCCAGGAACGACTGTTCAAAGGGGATGAAGAAGCTCTCAGCCGCAGTCCTGCTCGTAGCGCTTGGGTTTGGCAGCAGTTGCGGCCCGGGCCTCGAGCCGCCGAAAGCTTCTTCGGGCGGCAGCGTCGACCGACCTGGCTTTCAACCGCCCGGCGTCGGCGTGGGCGCTGCCGGCGCCAGCGCGGGCGGTGCCGGCACCGCCGCCCTCGCGGGCTCCGGATCCACGGCAAACAGTCAGGGCGGTTCTGGCGGCGGACACACAGCCGGAGCTAGCGGCGCTGCTGGACACGCTGCGAACGACGGCGGCGTCGAGGACGACGCCGGGAACTAGACCCTCAGCCCCGCGACCCACACTGAATGTGCGAGCCGCCGGGTTTTTGCCGAAGAGGTGATCCCAAAAGTTGCACGGTCTAGAATGGATTGCGACGCATCGACGTACGTTGTTATTGACGCACGGAGGAACGCAATCATGGCTGCACGGACCGTTCGATTCGCTTGGGTGGCTCTGATCTCGGCGGTGTGTGGTTCAGCCGCCCTCGCAGAAGACGTTGCAATGCCGACCTTCACCGGGAAGGGAAGCATTACGCAGGCAATAAATACCGATACCGGAGCCCTCTTCGACTTGGGCACCGGCATCACGATGACGTTTCCGAAAGGCCTGCCAGTCGGGCGTTCACGCTTGGTCACGCTGAAAAAGGCGACGAAAAAGATCGCCCCAGCCCAAGTGCAAAAAGGCTTCGTGCCACTCGCGACGCCACTCGACTTCAGCACGCCGATCAGCGCAGGCGGCGGCAACCCGATGGAAGTTGCGATCGCGGTGAAAAATGATCCACGCAAAGGCGGCTCCAAACTCGTGCTCGCGATGGAGATCGGCACGCTCTGCAACGACACGAACAAGAGCACCAAAATGAAGAACGGCCTGTGCTCGGGCTGGGAGTTCGTCGACGCGGACTACGACGGCACCGGACGTCGCCTCGTCGCGAAACTGACTTCGACCGGCGGAGCACGCATGACGTTCGGCTTGTTGCCTGAAGGCTGAGCCCTCTCGTCGCTCACGGATTCGCTCGCTCAGAAGGGCGCATTCGCGCCCGCATTACACCCAATCCCGCGACCCGCTTTATGGACGTTCTCGTCCAAAGCGGGTCGTGCCGTTTAAGCGCCCTACCCCCACATGTCGTGCCCTCCGCCCCGAATGGCGGCTGATTAGCCCAAGGAGCCGATCTTCGCCGCAACCGAAGATGAAACTTGCTTTTGCCACCCCGAGCTCTAAAGATCGCTAGACGTGTCATGTCACGGATTGTCATTTCAAGCAGTGCAAGATCCGCGACCCAGTGCGACACGAGCGCGTGGTCGGCCCGGTTCGATCCAAGGCCCACGATCGAGGGTGCGTTCGGCTGCGGGAGCTCCACAGAGGCTTCCGAGCGGCCTCCGGGCTCCTGAATTCCCGCGCTTCTAGGTCCGCCGCTTTTTTGTTGACGCGGTGCGGACCGGAGCCTTATCTAGCTTCTCGACCACAACTTATGGTGTCTCTAGTACGCAGCCTTCACTACATCTTGTGGAAAGGCTGTTACGAAGCGGTTGGTTAGTCGTGGATGAGCTGGGGACAAACAGTGAGTTTCGCGGTGCCGTAGACGGAGTCGTGGAGCGGTTGGAACTGAATTTCCGGGGTCGCACTGTGGGAGGTGCCAAGTGAGCGTAGATACGAGAGCAGCAGGTGTCGGACCGAGCATGCGCGCTGTATCATCCAGTAAACCGAAAACTTCGGAAAAGCCGAGGGGACTAGAATTTGCGTACCACTACACTCGACCAGGGGTGAACCCGCTCGAGACAGTGGCGTATGAGCAACGCAACAGCGTGATCACGAACCCCGATGGTTCGGTGGTCTTCGAGCTACGCGGCGCCGAGATCCCGAAGGAGTGGTCGCAGCTCGCGACCGACATCGCGGTCTCCAAGTACTTCCGCAAGGCCGGCATCAACGGCGATCCAAAGCGCGGTGAGCGCAGCGCCCGAGAGCTCGTCTACCGCGTAGCGCACACGATCCGCGAAGCGGGCGAGCGCCTCGGCGGGTACTTCGGCAGCGCCACCG
>DASRXR010001122.1:0-11965 GCA_035687405.1 Polyangiales bacterium | reverse complement strand
ATTGTCCGGCGGTGCAGCGATGCCCATCTTCGACGCGCTCGTCGATTCGAAGATCAAACTGATCCTGACTCGCCACGAACAAGGCGCGACGCACATGGCCGACGGCTATGCGCGCGCCACCGGTAAACCGGGTGTCGTGCTCGTAACCTCGGGTCCCGGCGCGACGAACACCGTGACTGGTTTGCTGACAGCGCTGATGGACTCGGTTCCGATGATCGTACTGACCGGTCAGACGCCGACGTTCAATCTCGGCAAAGACGCCTTTCAGGAAGCAGACGTCACCGGCATTACGTATCCGGTCGTGAAGCACAGCTACTTGGTCACGGACGTGAACGACATTCCGCGCATCGTGCTCGAGTCGTTCTATCTCGCGACGTCGGGTCGGCCCGGCCCGATCCTGATCGACTTGCCGAAAGACGTGACCTCGGCGCCGTGCACCGCGCCCGATGCAGAGGTCGTGCGTATCCCCGGCTACAGTGTTCCGGGTCGCGCCACACCGGAAGCGCTCGAGAGTGCGCGCGCAATTATCGCGAATGCGAAGCGTCCTGTGCTGTACGTCGGACACGGTGCAGTGATCGCGGGTGCAGGCGAAGCGGTCACCGAGCTCGCAGAAAAACTTCAAGCGCCGGTCGTGAACACGTTGCTCGGCAAAGGCGCCGTCGACGAGACGCACTCGCTGCATCTCGGCATGCTCGGCATGCACGGCACCGCCTACGCGAACAAAGCCGTCCAGAACTGCGACATGATCATGGCGATCGGCGCACGCTGGGACGACCGCATCACCGGCCGCATTTCGGAGTTCTGTGTCGATGCGAAGCGCATCCACATCGACGTCGATGCCGCCGAGTTCAACAAGATCATCCAGAGCGACGTGCAGCTGCACGGCGATGCGCGTTTGGTCGTCGAAGACTTGTTGCCGCTGGTTGGCAAGCTCGACACGCAAGCCTGGCTGACCCAGTGCGCGGCGTGGCGGAAGGAGTTTCCGCTCAAGTACAGCACGCGCGGCACGAAGCTACGTGCGCAACACGTCCTCGATCGGTTGAATGATCTGACCGCAGGTAAAGCCCTGATCACGACCGACGTCGGGCAGCATCAGATGTGGGCGGCGCAGTTCCTTCGCACGAAGGAAAACCGCATGTGGCTCTCGTCCGGTGGCGCCGGCACGATGGGCTTCGGGTTTCCGGCTGCGATCGGCGCGCAGTTCGCGCGGCCGAAGACGCAGGTCTGGGCAATCGTGGGTGACGGCGGCTTTCAGATGACGCTGTCCGAGCTCGCGACCGCAGCGATCCACAAGCTGCCGGTCAAGGTGCTCATCATCAACAACAACTACCTCGGCATGGTTCGCCAGTGGCAGGAGTTGTTCTTCGACAATCGCTACAGCGGCGTCGACCTCGAAGGCAATCCCGACTTCGTGAAGCTCGCGCGTGCGTACGGCATCAAGGGCTTCTACATTCGGAAGCCGGACGAGATCACGCGCGTGCTCAAGAAGGCGATCGCGTACAACGATGGGCCGTGTGTGATCGAGGCGGTCGTGGTCAAAGAGGACAATGTGTTCCCGATGATCCCGGCCGGTGCGGCGTACCGCGAGATGATCACGGAGCCTCCGAAGAAGAAGCTCGCGAAACCCGAGGGCAGCACGTGAGCATGACGACGTTGACCGTGTCCGATAACGCAATCCACACCTTTTCGATCGTCACGAAGGATCTGCCTGGTGTGCTGGTCCGCATCGCGCTCGTATTCGCGCGGCGCGGCTACAACATCGAAAGCTTGGCGGTGAGTCCCGGCGCACGTCAGGGCTTTTCGCGCATGACGATCACGAGCCGCGGTTCGACGCAAAACGTCGAGCAGATTCAAAAGCAGCTCGCGAAGTTGATCGACGTCGTCTACGTCACGGACCACACCGATCACGCCCCGGTCGAGGCAGAGATTGCGCTCGTGAAGATCCGCAGCACGAGCGATCAGCGCGCCGAGTTCATGCGTATCGTCGAGAACTTCGAGACGCAGGTCGTGAATGAAGATAGCGACACCGTCATCCTGCGTCTGACTGGCAACTCGAACGAGCTCGACGAGTGCATCAGTGCGCTTGGGCCGTACGGCATCGAAGAGCTGACGCGTTCGGGGAAGATCGTGATGGATCCGGGCCCGTCGCAGGTGTCGAGCTTGTTGAGCGCCGGGACAGTCCTGAGCTGACGCCGCTCACGGCTGCGGCGCGAGCAACTCGAGGTTCACGAGCGCGCCCAACTCGCGCAGAGTCTTCTGGTAGTCATCCACCTTCAGGGTAGTCATCCCGAGCGCCCGAGCAGCCTTCAGGTTCGCACCGATGTCGTCTAGGAACGCGACCTCAGCCGGCCCAAGGCCGAACGCACCACACGCAAGCTCGTAAATCTTAGGATCCGGCTTCCGAAGTCCGACTTTCGCGGACTCGATGAACACATCGAATTCCGGCCGAAGGACGTCCATCTTATGGAACTGATCGTCCGACGCCCAGTTGTTCGTTAGTGCGCCCACCTTGAGCCCAGCGCTGCGGATGGTACGAATGGCAGTCAGCATCGCGGGCCGCAGTTGGGTGTTGTCCGCAATCTTGGTCATCAGCGCCTCGGCACTGATGCGGACTTGCCCGGCAGCGAGCTCGGCATCGAACGCCCCGAAGAATTCACGCATGGTCAGCTCCCCGCGCTCGAGCCTCGCCCACGCACCAGCATGTCCTGCGCCGACGATTGCTTTATTGAGCGTGTGGACGGGCAAACCAAGCTCTTGCTCGTACGCAGCGAAGACTGCAAGCGGCGAGTCGAGCACCACGCCCCCAAGATCGAACAACACGGCACGGATCATGCGGCTGTTCGTACCAAATAACACCGCTATCATCGAGGCCGAATGGGTCTAGCGAACCGACTCGTACGAGCGGCCGGGCTCGTTGTGCTCGCGTGCTGCGCGAGCACCCCCGAGGCTACACGTGACCGAGCGCAAAACGCTGCCGGCGCGAGCAGCACCTGCCCTCCCCGCACGCGTGCGGCTGCACTCCTGCCGGGTGTGAAGTCGGAAGAAGCAACACTCGCGTACTGGCTCAAGCGTTACTCGCAGGCCGAGCTCGATGCGGTGCTGATGGATGACGCCGCAATCGCGGCGTACAACCTGCGAGTCGGGCGCCGGCCAGGTCGCGACTCGTTCAGCCAGCGGGACTTGCGCGTGCCGCTCGATCCACTCGTGCTCGCAGCCGAAACGCGCGAGCGCCTCGGTTCGCTCCGCCCCGACCTGCTCGACGGAAAGCTGCTCGCGAGCGACAACCGCGCAGTCGCCGAAAAAGACCTCGCGGCGTTTTCAGAGCCCGCGACGCCATCGACCGCACCCGTGCTGCGCCTGGTGCTCGAGCCCAACACGATGCGTTGCGGCCCATACACCGGTGCGCTGTATCGGCCAGACGGCGGCGGCATCACGGCCTACGACAAGAACTCCTGCGGCTTGTTGCGCGCGCAAGAAGTCGTCGAGTTGCTCGGCAAGTCGGCAAACGGGATGTGGCTCGCGCGCACTCGGTTTGCATTCGGCTGGTTGCCGAGCGACACGAAGTTTTCGCCGGTGATCCCATCCGCACTGCGCGATGCGTACTTGCAAGGGCCACGCGCCGAGACGCGCGAAGCGCTGCCGCTCGCAGCCGCCGGTGGTGTCGCGAGTTTGCCCGAGCACACACTCGTACCGAAGCGCGGTCGCAACAGCATCTTGGTCGCGAACGCGGAGCGTTTCCGTGAAGTGCCGCGTCCGGCAGCGATGCAAGACACGGCGCGGCCGCTCACACGTCGCGCGGTGCTCGAAGCAGCATTCGCATTCGTCGACAAGGCGTACGGGCTCGGGGGCGCACAAGGCGGTCTCGATTGTTCGGGCCTGCTGATGGACTTGTTCGACAGCTTCGACATCGCGCTACCGCGCTTCAGCGGCTGGCAAGCCGAGGCCGGTTCGTACGCGGTCGACGTGCAAGGCGCGAGCGACGCGCAAAAGCTTCAACGCATCGACCTCGCAGCCAAGAGCGGCGCGGTGCTCGCCTACTTCCCCGGGCACATCATGCTCTACCTCGGCAAAAACGCGAGCGGCGAACCGATGGCGCTGCATGCGCTCGGTGAATACGCCCAGCCGTGTGGCGAAGGTCGCGAGACCGTGGTCGACGTCCAGCGAACCGTCGTGAGCGGGCTCGAGCTCGGGCGCAACAGTAGCCGCAAGTCGCTCCTCGAACGCATCACCCGCCTCGTCGTGTTCGGCGCTCAAGCGCCGGCCGACCTCGCAAAGTTTCTCGTGCCGGGTCCGAGCGAGCCGCCGAAGCCGCCCGCCGCTAGCAACTGCCGCGACAGTGTCGACACGCGGCTGTTCGTCTCACCGATCAATCCGGTCGCCGGACAACCGCTGCGCGTGATCGCGACCTTGGCACGTGCACCCGGCGACGCGTCGTTGTGGGTCTACGACTCGGACGGGCAGCCGGTCCCGCTCGACGAAGTTCGGCTCGGCGGTCCACCGTTCGCCCGCGTCGCTCGCACCTCCAAGGCGACCTCGGGCACGTTTACGGCCGTGCTCGGCAACGCTGAAAAGCAACTCGCATGCCGGCGTTTCAAGGTGCGCGACACGCCGCTGCCAGCTGCCAAGAACAGCGAGCCGAGCAAGGTCGTCTGGGAACCCAAAAACGACTGGGAGCGCGACACCGAAGCGCTGTTCGCGGTGTTCGTCGAACAACTGTTCACGGGCCCGCCCGATGACGAGCAGACTTGGACGAACTTGCACTCGCTCTTGCGCGATCCGAGTCGCAACCTGCTCTACGATCACTTGGGCCTGCGTGAAGAAGACAAGCTTCAGATCGAGCCCGACTGCGCGGACCTTCCGTACTCGCTCCGCGCCTACTTCGCCTGGAAGTTGAAGTTGCCCTACGCCTTTCGGCAGTGCTCGCGCGGGCGGACCGGGAAGCCTCCGAGCTGCGGCGAGTTGCGGTCCAGCTTGGTGCCGCGCGCCGAAGGCGCCGATGACGTCGAAGCGTTCGCTACGTTCGTGAATCGCGGCGTGCGTTCCGGCGTTCACTCGGCGACAGGCCGCACCGCGCCAAACGACGACAACACGGACCTCTATCCGATCGCGCTCGAGCGCACGTCGCTGCCGCCCGGGACCGTCTACGCCGATCCGTACGGGCACGTGATGATGGTGTCGAAGTGGTTCAACCAAGGTCAGGTCGCCGGCGATCAGTACGGCGTGCTGATCGCGGCGGAAGCGCAGCCCGACGGCACGATCGGCCGGCGCCGCTTCTGGCAAGGTTCGTTCTTGTTCGATCCGAGCACCGAGAATGTCGGCGCAGGATTCAAACGTTTTCGACCGCTCAGTTACGACAAAGCCACGCAGACCCTGAGTGCGCTCGACAACGACGCACTGAAGAAGCCGCGCGACGCTGCACCGTTCAGCTTGCAGCAGTACGAAGGCACGCGCGAAGAGTTCTACGAGCGCATGGACGAGCTGATCAACCCGAAGCCACTCGCGCCAGAGGAACGATTGCGAAGCTTGATCGACGCGTTCGACGAAGCGGCGCGCCGGCGCGTGCTGTCGGTGAACAACGGTGAAGACTACGGGCGGGCCCACCCGAGCGTCGTGATCCCGATGCCGACGGGTCACGACGTATTCGAGACCGAGGGCGCCTGGGAAGACTTCGCGACGCCTTCGCGCGACATGCGCTTGTTGATTGCACTCGACACGGTGAACGCCCTACCCGAGCGCATCACCGCGCGGCCGGATCGATTCGAGCTACCGGCCGGCGTTGCGCCCAAAGCAGCGGCCGATGGGCTGCGCCAATCGCTCGCCAAGGAGCTCGTCGGGCGCACGTTCGAATACACGCGCAGCGACGGCTCCAAACAGACGCTCAGCCTCGCGGATGTCGCAGCGCGCGCACGCGCACTCGAAGTCGCTTATAATCCGAACGACTGCGTGGAAGTGCGCTGGGGCGCACCGCCGGACTCCGCGGAGCGCAAGACCTGTAAGCGCAACGCACCGGCCCAGCAGCGAGAGCGCATGGAGAGCTATCGCGACTGGTTTCGAAAGCGCCAGCGCCCCGCTCGTGACTGACCCTGACTAGAACACGACTGGACATGACGACGTGACGACGTTTCGCCGCCGGAGCTTTCTCGGAGCGGGCGGGGCTGCGGCCTCGCTCTTGCTCGGTGTGCGCCCGCAGCCTGCAGCTGCAGCGCGCCCTGCCTCGCCGCTGCAAGCGGACCCGAAGGGCATCTTGGATCTGCGCGAAGGTTTCAGCTATCGCAGCGTGTCGCGCGCGGGCGAGAAGATGAGCGACGGCTATCGGACCCCCGGCAAGCCGGATGCGATGGGCGTCTTCCCGGGACCGACCCCTGACACGCTCGTGCTGATGCGAAACCACGAGGTCCCGGGCGTGCGCGAGTGGGGCCCGTACTTCGATGGGCAGCTGCCTCCCCCCGAGGCCTACGACGCCGAGGCGTTCGGCGGCGTGACACGGCTCGTGCTCGACGCCCGCAGCCTCGAGCTGCAGCGGAGTCACCTCGTACTGACGGGCACGCACTGGAATTGCGCGGGAGGTCTGTCGCCTTGGGGTTGGCTGACCTGCGAGGAGACGTTCGACCCGCGGCACGGCTACGTGTTCTTGTGCCCGGCGACGGCCGAACGCGTGCAGCCGCCGCAGCGCATTCCCGCGTATGGGCACTTTCGCCACGAGGCCGCGTGCGTGGACCCGCAGACACACATCGCCTACCTCAGCGAAGATCGCGAAGATTCGGCGCTTTACCGGCACGTCCCGCGCGACCCCGCGAAGCCCTTCGACGGCACGCTGCAGGCGCTCGCGATCGCAGGGCGGCCTCGCTTCGATACGAACGAGATGAAGCCGGGTGAGGCGCTACCGGTCGCGTGGGTGGACGTGCCGCGGCCCGACTCCGCGTCGGACGACGTGCGGCTGCAAGCGCAGGCGAACGGTGCGGCGCGGTTCGTGCGCGGTGAGGGGTTGTGTCTGTCCGGAGGCGAGTTGTACCTGTGTGCGACCGCAGGCGGTCCGATCGGCCGCGGGCAAATCTTTCAGCTCAGTCATCGCGATCCCGCGCACCTGACCCTGCTCGTTCAGAGCGAAGACGCGACGGTGCTCGACATGCCGGACAACATCACGGTTTCGCCGAGCGGCCACGTGTTCGTGGCGGAGGATGGACTGCAGGGGAACTACTTGCGGCACGTGACTGCGAGCGGCGCGATCGTCGACGTCGCGCGCTGCGCGCTCAGCCTCACCGAGTTTGCCGGGCCGTGTTTTGCGCCGGACGGCAAGACCATGTTCGTGAACTTGCAAGGCAACGGACTCACGCTCGCGATTCGCGGACCGTTCGATGCTTTGGTGCGTGAAGCGGAGCGCGGCGCCGCAGCCGCGCAGCCAGCCGCTGCGACGCAAGGCTACTTGGGCCTCGGCGCCGGCGCGATCGTGCTCGCGCTCGCAGCGCTCGCACGCCGGCGCCAGGCCGTCGGAACGAGCCCGACCTCGTAATCTCGCGCCCGCGCTCGGCTACTTGCCGGCGAGTACGCGCAAGTACTCGCGGGCGACTTTGTCGAGCCCGACGAATAACGCGCGCGAGATCAACGCGTGCCCGATCGACACTTCGTCGAGGTGCGGGCACTCGCGGAACAGGAGCAAGTTGTCGAGATCGAGATCGTGGCCCGCGTTCACGCCGAGGCCGAGCGCGTGTGCTTCGTTCGCCGCGTCGACGTAGTGGACGAAACTCGCGCGCGCGATCGCCTCGGACTGCATGAACGCACGCGCAAACGGCTCGGTGTAGAGTTCGACGCGATCGGCGCCCATCCGTTTCGCCCAGCGCACCGCATCGAGTGTCGGATCGATGAACAAGCTCACGCGAGACCCGCGATCGCGAAGCTCGCGAATCATGCTGCTCATGGCCGCAGGATCTGCGCTCGGACTCCAGCCTGCTTCGCTCGTCAGCTCGCCCTCGCGCACCGGCACGAGGGTCGCCTGCTCCGGCCGCACTTCGTGCACTAGCGACAACCACTCCGGCCGCGGGTCGCCCTCGATGTTCAGCTCGAGGTCGGGGCTCGCGTTGCGCGCATGCCGCAAGAGCTCTGCGACTTCGTAGACGTCGCCGCGCCGAATGTGCCGCTCGTCTGCGCGCGCGTGCAGCGTGATGCCGCGCACGCCGGCATCGAGACACACTTGAGTTGCCTCGAGCACGCTCGGTTGCGAGCCGCCGCGCGCGTTGCGCAGCGTCGCAACCTTGTTGAGATTTACGCTCAGTTTAGCCACGGCCGGGATGTACTCCGCGCGAAAGTGAGACGCCAGCAGTCGGTTAAACAGCGTCGCATGGTTCGCGAGACATCACGCGAGGCGCCGCCGGGCGCGAGGAGCGTACGCTTTGGTACGTGAGCACGCACCGCAGCGCGCGGTGGCGGATCGCGCGATGTATCGCGCTCCAGGCGCCGCTGTTTCAGCTGAAACGCAGCGTTTTCCAGAGCGAATCAGCGCTGCAGAGCATGACTTCGACCGAGCCGAACCGCAGCACGTCGCCGGGTTTGACTTTCGCCAGCTCGCGCGCCGCGATATCGGCCGCGTTCGCGCGCGTGCCGTTCTTGCTGCCTGCATCCGCGACGCTCCAGATGCCGGAAGCATCGCGCTCGAACCACGCGTGAAACTTCGAGACGCTCGGATGCCGAAGCACGACGTCTTTGTTTCGCGCGCGACCGACTGAAACACGATCTTGATAGCTGCCGTCGTGCACGCGCTTTTCGAGCGTGATCGCGAAGTGCCGCGCCTGCGTCAGGCGGCGGCGAAGTTCCGCCACACCCACGCCGGACGGGTCGTCCTTCGGCATCGACCGCGGGCTATCGTGGAGGTCCGCGACCACCGTGTGGAAGCCGAGAACGTTGAGGTTGCTACCCGCTCGGCTTTGAGAAGTCTGTTGGGCTGCCAGCCCTGCTTCCAGCTCCCCGGTCGGGTCGTCGAGTTTGACGAGCAGGAAGTTCGCGTCGCCGTAAGCGGCAGTAAACTCACCGATAGGGTGAGAAAGCGCCAGCGTTACGACCTCATCGGGACAAAGTTGCTTGGAGATGACAGTCACGGGCGTAGCTATGAAGTAACTCTACCGATGCTTTCGGGTCACGTCGACGGTCATGATTTTCATCACACATGCGGCGGAGCAGGTGTCACGCGCCGAACTGACGGGGCATATCGCCATTGGCCTACGCATCAACCGACGCGAGCGGCTACGTGACCGATGAAAAAGGGGCCCATCTGTTCCATGTACTCCGCGGTTTGGCGGGTACGCCGCATGGATTCCACGACGTGTGAGAGTGGATGTAGCTCCTTACCGACTAATCCGATCACGAACTCGTTGTCCTTCGAGTCGAGCCCGTAGCAGGCGAGGCGGACGTCGTGGGCGAGGTCCTGTTCGCCGTAGGCGCGGCCGATCTTGCCGTGCTCCGCCATGATCGCGCCGCGTTCTTGATCCGCCAGCCGTGCGAACGCGCCGATCCGGCGAAGCGGATACCAGACCGCCCACGGCCAAGCTTCGTTTTTCAGCGTTTGCTGCGGACGATCGAGCAACCAAAAGCGCAAGTCCTGCTCGTAGCCGGTCGCGTACGTGCGCCCGAACATCGAGTAATCGTGGCGCAGCCGCAGGCCCCAACCGTACGCCTCGTCGAGCGCGCTCCGGACCTTCGTCACGAAGTGTGAGGGGTCTTCACTCCACGTCAGCACGCCCAGGCCGCGCGGATCGTGCACGTCGGCGTAGATCACGGCCGGGCTCGGCGCTGCGGCGAGATTCGACGTCAGGCGGCTCACGGCGGCAGTCGGCGCGATGTCCTCGCAGGTGTAGACCAGCAAGTTCACGAACAAGCGCGTGTGCAGCACCTGCGGATTGCCAGTCCGTTCGCCCGCGCGCTCCGAGACGTCGACACGCGGCAAGGCCGAGCTCGTTGCCGGCTTCGTTGGTTGAGATGAATCGCTCATGTGCGCTCTCCCGGGGAAAAGTGCGTGTTCTTAGAGCACGCAGTATCCCACGAGTCGAGTGATTGCCGAGTCGCGTCCCGGGACTGGCCCGGTACTCAGCCGAGTTTCTTCTGACCGCCCGACTTCTTGGGACGCGCGGGCGCCTTGCGCGGACCCTTCATCGACTCGGCGGCTTCTTCGGACTCGGCGCTGCCGCCTCCCGCTGCAGCCTTCTTCGCCGGCACGGGCTCGCGCAGGCTCTGCTTCAGCGCTTCGAACAAGTCGATGATCTGCGCGGCCGGTTGCTCAGGTGCGACCGTGATCTGCAGGCCTTCGGCCTTCTCTGCGGCCGCCTTCGCGACGCGACCGGCGTATTCGTCTTCGAACCGATCCGGGGCGAACGCGGGCTGCGAGAGCTGCTCGATCAAGCGGCCCGCGAGCTCGTCCTCGGCATCGCTAAAGCGCACATCGGGCCCGAGCTCGACATCGTCGTACGAGCGCACTTCGTTCGCGTAGTAGACGTGGTGCAGGATCAAGCCCTTCTTGTACGGGCGAAGCAGCACCAAGTTCACCTTACCGCGCGACCACTGCTTGCCGACCGCGATGCGTTCCATTCGCCGCATCGCGCGACTGAGCAAGTTGAACGCCTTCTCGCCGCCCTTGTCCGGCCCGAGGTAGTGACTGCGCTCGATGTAGACGAAGTCGACCGTGTTCTCCGGAACGAACTCCACGAGGTCGAGCGTGCTGAAGCGCTCGGCATCGAGCGCGTGCAGCTCTTCTTCCGTGAACTGCACGTACTGATTTTTCGCAACTTCGTAGCCCTTCACGAGGTCCGTGCGTTCGACGAACTCGTCATCGGTGGGGCAGTACAATCGCTGCTTGATGCGACCGCCGCACTTCGCGTGGAGCTGGTTGAAGTGCACTCCCTCCTCGCTCGTCGCCGTGTACACCTTCACGGGGATCGACACGAGGCCGAACGAAATCGTCGTGGAACTCGTTGCACGTGCTGCCATGAAACGAAGACTAATCTAGGGCCAACCACCGTGGCGAGAAAGCTCGAATCGTACCGAGACAAGCGCGACCCAGCCCGCACGAACGAGCCGTTCGGGGCTGAACCCATGCACAGCGCGCGTGCGACACACGCGGGCCGGTTCGTCGTCCATCTCCACGCTGCCACGCGCAATCACTACGACCTTCGGATCGAGGTCGCCGGGGTGCTGCAGAGCTTCGCCGTACCGCGCGGGCCGAGCCTGGATCCCGCGGAAAAACGCCTGGCCGTCCACACCGAGGACCACCCGCTCGACTACCTGCACTTCGAGGCGGTCATCCCCTCGGGCAACTACGGCGCGGGGCCGATGATCCTGTGGGATTACGGCAGCATCCACTACCTCGAACAGAGCGCCGAGGACGGGATCGCGACCGGCAAAGTCGACTTCATTCTGCACGGGTTCAAGCTGCGTGGCCGCTTCGCGCTCGTGCAGACGAAGAAGAACGGCGTCCCCGATCCGAAGCAGTGGCTACTGCTGAAAAAGGTCGACGCACACGTGCGCCCGGGTCGCGAAGTCATCGACGACGAGCCGCACAGCGCGCTGAGCGGTCTGCGGATCGAGGAGCTAGCCCAACGGGGCGATGTCGCGCGAAAGCTCGCAGATCGTGCGATCGCTTTGGGCGGCCGCGCGAGACTGTCGCGGGCGAAAGATCTCATGCCGATGCGCTGCGCGGAGGAAGGCGGGCGGCTCGACGATCCGAAGTGTCTCTACGAGCTGAAGCTCGATGGCGTGCGCATGCTCGCCGAGCGCAACGGCGATCAAGTCGTGTTGCGGCATCGCACCGGGCGCAACGCCACTGCGGCGTATCCCGAGCTCGTCCGCGCACTGCGGGCACTCGCACCGGAGCAGCTGATCTTGGATGGCGAGGTCGTCGCGTTCGATCAGCGCGGGGCGCCGAGTTTCGCAAAGCTCGCTGAGCGGCTGCACTTGCAGGACGAGCGCGAGATCTTGCAAGCAC
>DASRXR010001121.1:0-4687 GCA_035687405.1 Polyangiales bacterium | reverse complement strand
GAAGCTGAGCACGGGGAGTGGATGCTCGAAGACCTCGAAGTCCTCGAGCGCAAACGAGCGGCGGTGCTCGCGCGTGTGCCGCCGGAGACGATCGCAAATGGCGTCGGCGCGCAGTACTACTGGATTCAGCACTATCATCCGGTGGCTGTGCTCGCGTACATCGCGTTGTTGGAGCACACGGTGTTGCCGTTGTCGGTGCTTTCGCCGCTGGCGGAGGGGTCGAAGTTGCCGGCGCGTGCGTTTCGGTCCTTGTTCGAGCACGCGAAGCTCGATCCAGTGCACACCGAGCGGGTCTACACGTTATTGGATGCGTTGAAGCTGACGGTGGGTCAGAAGCAGGTGTTAGGTATCAACGCGTTCGAAACGGCAGCGGTGTTAGATCAGTCGTTGCAAGAGGTGTTTGCCCACGCGCCTGCCGCGAGAAGTGTTAGGCGTGGTGCGAAGCGCGCGGAGGCCGAGGTCGCTGCTAAGCGTCCGGAGCCCAGGGCGCAAACTCGCTTGGATGCGCGCACGCCGCGGCGTGCGAAGTTACCAGCGTTGCAGGCGTGAGTGCGGCGAGCGGAGTGGCCGCTGGCAATCGAGGTTGCCAGCGGTTTGCTTCAGTCCCGCGGAGCCCCATGGGATCGTACCGTCGAGCGCGCGAACATGCTGCGATCGCAATGCTCCGCGACCAAGGCTTTCGCTGCCGCGCACTCGGCTAGCGTTTCGATCAAAGCGGTCCAGCTGGCGAAGCCGTGCGTAGTCGCGATGCCGAGCTCGGCTGCGTGTCGATCGAGTGGGCTTGGCCGAGTACTCGCGGCCAGCGCCCGAGCTGCCGCCGTAGACTGCGCGTGATAGCGAAACAGCTCCGCATCCAGCTCGTCGCTCAAGCCGAGCGTCAACCATACGATTTCGAGATAGGCGCTCGGGTTTACTGCAAAGTCGCGGAGTAGGGCGCGTCCTCGGAGCTCCCGCGAGGCGACCGCGACGTAGGCGGCACGCGTCTGCGCCGTGTTTGCGACAGCGTGCTCGGCGAGTGCTGCATCGGCAGACTCGTATGCACACTGGATCAACGCGACTCGTTCATCCGCGAGCATGCCGCCAGTGGGATTGCTCGCTTGGGCGCCGCGTTCCCGCGAAGACGCGAGTGACGATGCTGCCGCGCGCCGGCCCGCGCGCGGCGCACGCGGCGAACACTGCCGCTGCGCATCACACGCGGCGATGAGCACGTCGGCGTAGCGCAAGTAACGACCGCTCGCGAAGAGCCAGCGCGCGAGCTGGAGGCGGGTATCGTTTGTCAGGTCGGCCCCGGTTGGGGCGCGTGTCAGATCGGGCCCAGCGGCGCGTTCCCGATTCGCTGCCACGGCGCAAGCAAGGGCGTCATGACCACGCTCTCTGTGAGCCTCGGAAGGCGAAAACGCCCGTGTCGAGCTTCTCGGACGCTCCAACAGAGCTGGATCCGCTCGCAGCCAACGCCGCACCCTCGCCAATGCCCGCTTCGCATCGGTCGCTTTCAAGTCGTGGTTCGACAGCGCAGCTTGGAGCTGCGGACGATCCGCCAGTCCTGCCGCTTTCAGCAGCAAGGGCCAATGCCGATCTTCGTAGAACATCTCGGCCGCCGCGTGCACCAGTTGGATCGCTTCCCCTGGTATCAGCTGCCGCGCTCTGACGACTTGTCTCGCCGCGTAACGCACGTTCACCAACGCGACTGAGCTCGCTTCTCCGCTGAACGCGACTGCGACCTCGTCGTCGGACGACAGCGCTCCAGCTTGAAACAACCGGTAGATCGAACCCACGCCCCGCATGCCTGCGGGCCAACATTCCGCTGCTCGCAACGCACCCATGCTCGACGCCCCGACCACGAGTGCACCGTCTGCGATCACATCCAAAATCTCACGCGGCGAGATCGCTTCGTCCTGAAAGAAGACCCCATCGAGAATCACGAATACCGCACCTCGCAACATCCGATCTCGATACAGATCGCCTCGACGGACCGGCGGACGAATGATGCAGCCTGGATAGGCGTGCTGAACCGCATCCCGTGACAACGTCGGCCCCACGTACACGAGCGGCGCACCGATCATCCGCATAGCTGCACCTCGCCCTGCATCGTCAGACCAAATGCCGTAAACATCGAAACCCGACACGCCTTCGATTCACCACGAAAGACTCGAACCCCGGCACGCGCACGCGCACGACCGGAATTCCGAGCTCACGACGCGTGAGATCCGTCGCGACGACCTCCGTGAACCCAGCCGCTGTGAGCTGCGCGAGCAGGTACGCCAAATCGTCGCGAAGGTCGGCGTGACTCGCGCCCAGGATGTCCTGAAAGCCTAACGTCGCCGGCAGCGCCACTGCCTCACACCGCGCTCGCAAGCTCTGCCGCCGCGCACTGCCACCGAACGTGTTGAAGCTATCCCGGCCGCCGTGAATGAAACCCACGCGGCTCTGAAACGCTTCGGACAGCGCCCGCACCACCGCGAGCTCGGCATTCGGGTGCGCGCCGAACCCCACAAATGTCGCTGCGCTTGGCCCAGCCGGCGATGGATACGACGGATCGATCAACAACACGCGAAACGTCGGCACACCCAGATCGCTTTCGAGATGCTGTACGCACACGGCCAATCCGTGCGACGCACTCCGCTCGATCCAGCCTTGCGCCGGCGCCGGTAGCGTCTCGAGGACGACGCCGCGCACGCGCAGCTGGAGCTCCCCTGGATCCGCGAAGAGCGTCGCAAACTCCACCTGGCTGATCAGATCGCGCTCGATCACCTCGCACAATCCGTGCACCACAGCTTCGAGTTTCGTGTTGCCACTCGCGAGCCCATTCGTATCCACGTCGTGCAACACCCCAGCCGACGGAGGGCTGCAGACCAAGTCTTCGATCATGAGCACGTCGCGCTGCGCGTGCAGCTCAGAGCTGCGGACCCAGCGGTACTGCCGCGTCGGGTCGTACGTCGTGTCGCTCGGGAGCTGGAACCGCCGCGGGTCGACGACGTCGAACCCCTCCTCCGCTAGCTCGCGCGCACTACCCACGATCGTCGACTCTTCCCCCGGCCGTTCCGCCGACACGCGCTCCACCGCTTCCATCATCGCGCTCACACGGGCGCTCCGCGGGCACGCACCCTTTCCTGCGTGCGTCGTCAGATCCCGAGCGAGCGGCGTCACCGCGATGAACACGGGCACGCCGAGCGGATCGAGGGGCGTGAGATCCGACACACGCGTAATTGGCACGAGGCGCTGAATTTGCCCCAGCCGCCGCTCGGTCTCTTCGAGAGGAGCTACCCGCGCGCTGTGTGGATGAATTTTGCGTGTCGGGCCATCGGCCCAATTCGAAGTCATCGCGAGGCTCTTCCGTGCGGACAACCCACTGCGGACACCTACTGCCGACCAAACCACCACGGACTCAACGGACTACGAACGACGCTCGATTGTACGCTGACTCGCGCTCGCCGGAAAGTTGCTGCAGCTCACGGCTTCGAAAGTCTGATAGGCTGAGGCCGGGCGTAGTTCACGACCGGGAGCTTAGCGATGCGACGCAGAGACTTTCTCAAGCGCGCTGGTTGCTTCGTGGCCAGTGCAGCGGTTCCGGCTTGGGTGGGCTGTGGGGACGACGACAAGCCCGAGCCCTCGGGTGACGGCGGCGTAGACTCCGGAGCAACCTACGAGTTCTTGCAAGGCGTCGCATCGGGTGATCCGCAGCAGACGTCGATCATGCTGTGGACGCGTGTGACCGCGAAGAAGTCGAGTAAGGCCGAGATTTCGTTGAAGCTCGAGGTCTCGAAGACTGACGACTTCAAGCAACTCGAGGTCGACAAGGACATCGAAGCCACGATCGCGAGCGACTTCACGGTCCGCGTGCTCACGACCGATCTCGAAGCGGGCACGACGTATTACTACCGCTTCCGCGCCGGCTCGGATCTGAGCCGCGTCGGCCGCACGCGAACTGCGCCTGACAAAGACGCCGAAGTGAACGTCAACTTCGCGTGGGTGTCCTGCCAAGACTACGCCGCGAACTTCTACAGCTCGTACCGGCAGTTGTTGAACGACGACGAGAAGAAGCCAGAGTCCGAGCAGGTTCAGTTCGTGCTGCACCTCGGCGATTTCGTCTACGAGACGCGGGATGCCGGGTTCATGACCGCGCGCAACGACGACCTCGAACCGGTCGCGTTGAAGAGCAAGGCTGGAAAACCTCGCGTCGTTGCGGAGTTTCCGTCCGGCGGCGGGATGACGGCTACCGGCACGAACTTCGCGAAGACGGTCGAGGACTATCGTCACCTCTACAAGACGTTTTTGAGCGATCCCGACCTTCAAGAAGCGCGAGCGCGCTGGCCGTTCATCAACACGTGGGACGACCACGAGTTCACCGACGACGGGTGGCAAACCCAAGCGAACTACGATCGCAAAGCCAGCCTGGATGAGCCTTCGCAAACGCGGCGCGTCGCGGGTAGCCAAGCCTGGTTCGAATACGTTCCGGCGGTCCTCAGTGATTTAGGGGCGGGCGACGTCGCGAACGACGCACGCGACTTCAAAGCGGTCGAGGTCGAAGATGTCGCTTACACCGACGTGATCGATGTCAGTGAACCGAACAATCAGAAAGCGATTCACGCGATCACGATCTATCGCAATTTGCGTTGGGGTAAACACGTCGACCTCGTGCTCACCGACAGTCGATCGTATCGCAGCGATCACGCGCTCGCCGAAGACT
>DASRXR010001120.1:0-5699 GCA_035687405.1 Polyangiales bacterium | reverse complement strand
TGAGCGATCAGCCGCCGCAGGCTGCAGTAACGATTGAAGCCGGTGCGGCCGATGGCTGCGCCGGCTTCATCCATTTAAGCCACACGTTTGGGTTGTCAGCCCTTGCTGACGCGGCGGCCGGCAGCGGCATCGCCTTGCGTGCCGCTCGCAGCGGCTGCACCCTGAGCCGGCGCTCCGAGCACTCCTCGGACGTCGCTGATCAGCGGCGCCGGCTGCGCTGCCGCCGTCGCGGTCGCCGCCGAAATACCGCGCACGTCACTGACGAGCGGTGGCGGCCGCGCGGAGAGTCTCGGCGGCGGTTCGGCCGTGCCGGCACTGATCTGGTAGCCGTTCTTGCCCAGCTTCTTGGCCTGGTACATCGCGGCATCCGCGCACTTGAGCAGCTCCGTGATCGACTCGGCCGAATCCGGAAACAGCGAGATGCCGATGCTCGCCGTGATCCGAACTTCTTCGTCGGCAACCCAGGTCGGCGCCGCCAAGGTCGTGAGCAACCGCTGCGCGATGATCGCCAGCTGATCGACGCCTTCGACCTCGGACACGAGCACAGCGAATTCGTCGCCGCCGAGCCGCGCGACCACGTCGTACTCGCGGAACACCTGCCGCATGCGATGACTGACTTCCTGGAGCACGGCGTCGCCCGCGTCGTGCCCGTGCGAGTCATTGACCGTCTTGAACCCGTCGAGATCCAACAACATCACGCCCAAGCGCTGGTGCATGCGCCGAGCGCGCGTCGCAAACCGACTCGTCGACTCGTAAAAGCTCGTGCGATTCGCGAGCCCGGTGAGCTGATCGTAGTGCGCGAGCTGAAGCAACCGCTGCTCGGCGCGCTTGCGTTCTCTCGCGTACGTCACTGCGCGCAACAAGGGCCGGCGTGCCAGCGTTTGCTTGAGCAGATAGTCCTGCGCACCGAGCTGGATCATTTGGTGGGCGAGCGCGTCGTCGTCGAGCGAGCTGATCGCGATGATCGCGGCGTCGGGGCAGCTCGCTTGCAACCGCATCACGGCATCGATCCCGCGCGCGTCGGGGAGGGCCACGTCCGTGATGATCGTCTCGAAGCGCCGGTCGTGGACCAGCCGCAGCGCTTCCGAGAGCCGCGTCGCGACGGTCACGTGAAAGCCACGCAGCATTTCGATCAGTAGATCCGCATCGCCGGGATTGTCTTCGACCACGAGCACACTCGTCGCGGGCGGTTCGCTTCGCCGAATGCCGTGCATCGCGCGCGCGCGCTTCGCCTGAAACTCGAACGCGTGCGCGATCGTGCGAACGAGGTCGTCGATGTCGAGCGGCTTCTCGAGCACCGAAGCGATCGCACTGTCGATGCGTTCATTGCGTCCGAGGTCCGGGCTCGTGTCAGAACTGACGATCACGAACGCAGTGTCGGGGCGAATCGCACACAACTGTTCGATCAACGCCAAGCCATCGATGCCCGGCATGCGCATCGCACTGACGATAACTGGGTAGCTGCGACCCTGAACACGCGCGACAGCTTCACTGCCAGAGCTCGCTGTATCCACTTCGTAGTCATACGGGCGCATCGCGTTGACGAACGCTTGCCGCATGAGGTCGTCGTCGTCGACGAACAGGACGCGCTGAGGTAGTGAAGGAGCGTTCGGGCTGGAGTCGCGCATGCTGCCCTTCGCGGTGACGTATGATCGCACAGACTCCGTTCTCGGCTCAAGGAGTGGACGCGAGCAAATCGTCTCGAGAACCGCACACTTGTACTAGCCTGATTGGGCGTCCTGGCTTCGATGTAAGCGCAGCGCCGACGCCGGCAACGTTGCCAGGGCAGCACCGGAGGTTAGATCGGCCGAGCAGATTCGCAGTACATTTCGCGGTTCTCTGTCCCGCAAACGTCGTCCCGCCGAGACGCGAAACAATAGAGGATGTGTATGACGATCGGTCAGTCCGAGGATGTCCGTCCCGACATACTGCGCGCGGCATTTCAAAGTTCTCCGTGCGGGATCGCAGTCTTCGATCGCGCCGGGACGATCATTCATGCGAACCCGGAGCTCGAGCAACAGTTCGCGGAGCAGAAAGACGCGCTCGCCGGTCGCTCGCTCGACGCGCTGTTCGAACCTGCGCGCGACATCGATCAACCGGGCCAGCGCGTGCGCCGCGTGATCGATCACGTGACGCGTTCCAACCCGACGCAGCTGAAAGCGGCGATCGAAATGAGCGGACGAACGAGCTCGGGTGAAACGCGCACGTTCGAGCTCCGCTTTGCGCGCATCTCGGACGATCGCTTCATCGCCAACGTGATTGACACTTCGGACCGACGCGCGCGCGAACGCGACCTCCGCCAGCGTATGCGCGGACTCGAGCAATCGAATCTGGACCTCGAACAGTTTGCGAGCATCGCATCTCACGACTTGCGCGAGCCGCTGCGGATGGTCGTCAGTTACACCGAGCTCCTCGCCGAGCGTTATCGTGGTCAGCTCGATGAGAAGGCCGACAAGTTCATTTCGTACGCCGTACAGGGCGCGACGCGAATGCAGCGCCTGATCGACGATCTCCTCGCCTATTCGCGCCTCGAAAACCCGGGGCGCCCGAGCCTGCCCACCCCGACGTCCGATGCATTACGCGACACCCTGAGCGACATGCGCGCGGCGATCCAAGACAGCGGCGCCCAGATCAATTATGGGTCGCTGCCGATCGTACTGGTCGATCCAATCCAGTTGACGCAGCTGTTTCAAAACCTGATCCACAACGCGATCAAATTCCGCCGCGAGGATCCACCGCGCATCGATCTCACGGCCGAGCCCGAAGGTGGCATGTGGCGCATCACGGTCAGCGACAACGGGATCGGGATCGAGAAGCGCTATCACGACCGGATCTTTCAGATGTTTCAGCGGCTCCATGAACGCAGCAAATACGAAGGCAACGGAATCGGCCTCGCGACTGCGCGCAAGATCGTCGAACGTCACGGTGGCACGATCGGGTTGGACTCGACGCCAGGGCAAGGTTCGACGTTTTTCTTCACGCTGCCAGCCGCTCCGACCGGTCCGATCCGTCTCTAAGCAAAGTGAGAACTCACGAACGGTGTTGCAGTCACCAGCTGCGGATGCGGCCGACCGTGCGATGCTTTTTTCACGTCGATTGCGCGAGTCGCGGCTCTCTAGGCTTTTCCACGTTCTCCCATTGACCTAGCTCTACCTGCAGAGTAGTTGCACTGCGACGTGTTATTGCGGTGTACCCTCTCTCGCTCGTATCTGAGGCTTAAGTCGGGCCCCCGCTACGAGAACATCGCGCAGCACTCGGTGAGATCGTGCGGTTCCTGAGACTCCGTGGAGCGATCGGGTTAGTGATCACAGGTCTGTCGTTGTCGGCAGCCGTGAACGTCGCGCACGCATTCAGCGATCCACAGTTCTTCGCCAAGACTGCGCTCGAGGGTGGAACGGCAGGGCGCTGGTTCACCGGCGCACCGACCGACGGTTACGACTGCGCGGTCTGCCATACGGGCGGAGCAGCCGAAAAGCTCGTCGTCGAGGGTTTGCCGAAAAACGGGTACCTGCCCGACGAGTTCTATCAGATTCGGATCTCGTGGCCGCAGACGGCGGCGCGCACGGATGCGCTTTACGATCTACCTCCGCCAGCGCGGCTTCCGAGCGCGACGCTCGTGGCAGAATTCGTCTCGGAGACGACGCTCGACTCGGGGTCGATCGAACAGAGGCCGCTCGGGCAGCTCGCAAAGGAGGAGTTGTGTCACAGCGCGCAGCCCCGCTTTGGATATGCGCTGTATCGACAGGCGCACAATGGCGAGGCGACGGCGGTCAGGACATGCACGACCGAGAACCTCACGCGCTGCCTGATCGCGGTGCGTGGCTGCGGTCCCAAAGAAGTGCGCATCAACTGGCGCGCTCCCAAGAAAAGTCAGGGCGCGATCTGGTTTTCGGCCAGCTTCGTGTCGACTGATGCAGTGACCCTCACGCCCGACGGAGATGCAGTTTCGACGACGACGATTCCGATCGCACCCGCTGGAACGCAGTACCAGTCGACGCTCGAGCAGTCGTGCTCCCTCGTGGCGTGGCCTTCCGCAACGCGGAGCGCGCGTGCAGCGCACATGGGGCCCTTTGCCGTTCTTGCAGGGCTCGTGGTTTGGCGCAGCCGCAAGCGGCAGCTCGTCAGACGCAGCCGCAAGCAGCCGCTGGTTGGCCGCAGCCACGAGCGGCTTCGGGAGGACCGAGTATGAGCAGGTTCGCTGCTTGGTCGGTGCGGCGTCGCGAATTTCGTCACTCGAGCACAGGCATGCTCGTGGTGTTGTGTCTACTCACCGCGTGTGAGGGCGAGCTGCCGATTCCGGCGTCTGACTACGTGCCGATCGGCGCTCCGAAGGGGTGCACTGGCGCGTACGCGGCCAACAGCGAGGTTTGC
This sequence comes from Polyangiales bacterium, assembly GCA_035687405.1. Lineage (GTDB taxonomy): Bacteria > Myxococcota_A > Polyangia > Polyangiales > JAFGIB01 > JADGRF01. The sequence goes on along the minus strand of DASRXR010001120.1, from coordinate 1,328 downwards.
TGGGAGGGGAGCGACGGCGGAGACGAAGGTCCGATCCAGCAGAACATGGCCGAAGCGGAAGAGAATCAAGCGCGCTTGGGCGGGGATCGCTGCGCCGGCGGGATCCTCGGCGCGCCCGGTACCCCGGGCATGCTCAGCGTGTCGTTCAACACGACGAAGCTCGGTGGCATGTATACCCCGAACAACTGTGGCGCCGTCTGGATCGAAGACGCGTCTGGGTTCTATGTGCGGACGCTCAACGTTTGGGCTGGCGAACGTCAGCCTTCGATCGTCGCCTGGGCTCAAAGCGCGTGTACCAAGGATCTGACCATCGCCGACGTCGTCACGAGCGCGACATTGCCTGGTCCCACCGCGCACACGGCGACGTGGGACATGCGGGATTATCGCAACAACGTCGTCCCGGACGGCGTCTTTACGTTGTGGATGCAGGTCACGGAGAACGAGATCTTCCCCGAAGGTCCGGTCTTCAAGGTCGATGTCACGAAGGGCCCAGCGCCGTGGAACTGGCCAAACGTGACGACGGAGAAGAAGCCGACTCCCGGCTTCGAGAACATCATGGTGGCTTACACGCCGAACGGCGCGGCTGCTCCGCCGGTGACGACGCCGTAATGCAGGAACGCTCGCGAATCGCGCGCTCGGTTCAGGCAGCGCGCTCGGCATCTGGATTGTGCGCGTTGTGCTTCACCGTGCTGGCAGGCGCGTGGCCAGCTGTGACCTCGGCGCAGCAAACCTCGAGCACGGTCTACGTGCGCGTCGATACCGATCGCACGACCGTCATCACCCCGCGGCTCACCGTCCAAGCCCCGCTCGATGACTCCACGCGCGTCGATGTCGCGTATTCGATGGACGTGTGGAGTAGCGCGTCGATCGACATTCGCACGTCCGCATCGCGCCCGGTCACCGAGCGCCGCGACGAAATCAACGCCGCCGTCACGCACGATTTCGAAGACGCGAGCTTCAGCCTCGCCTACCGCTATTCGTATGAGCCCGACTACGAGTCGCACTTCGTGAGCGCGGGTTTGACGCTCGACTTCGCCGACAAAGCATCGACCTTGGCGATCGGTGGCGGCGTCTCGTTCGACGACGTTGGGAGAGTCGGGACGCCTTCGTTCGAGCGGACGCTCAAAAGTGTGAACGCCCAAGCGACGTTCACTCAAGTCGTCGACGCGAAGACGTTGCTCCAGCTCGTCTACTCGATCGGATACGCGGACGGCTATCAATCGAGTCCGTACCGCTACGTCGGCGTCGGCACGTTCGACGGCGGTTGTCCGCGCCCGATGCAGGAGTACTGCTTTCCCGAGAATAACCCTGCCGAGCGGATGCGGCAT
>DASRXR010001119.1:0-2968 GCA_035687405.1 Polyangiales bacterium | reverse complement strand
CTTCGAGGTCGAAGTTTACTTGCACGTGCCGACGATCGGGTGCGACCGCGATGCTCGTGACATTGCCAACGTTCACGCCGCGAAACTTCACCGGCGAACCCGTCTCGAGGCCGGTGACCGCTTCATCGAAATACGAAGCGTAGGTGACCGTCTCTTTCGGGAGTCTGCGCGTGCCGAAGTACACGACACCACCGACCGCGATCAGCATCGCAACCACCACGAACATTCCGAGCTTCCAATGATTGGTGGGTGTACTCATGCGGCGCCTTGCATCGGCAGACGGTTGAAGAAGCGATGCACGCGATCATCCTTACTCTCGTCGCGCAACACTCGGGGGTCGCCTCGTGCGATGATGGTCTGACTCTGGCGGTCGAGCATGATGCAGCGCTGGCCGATCCGAAAGATGCTGTCGAGGTCGTGGGTGACGACGACCATCGTGATCCCGAGCTCTTTGTTGAGCGCGATGACCAGCTCGTCGAGCTCGGCCGCGCTCACCGGATCCAAGCCGGCCGACGGCTCGTCCAAGAACAACAGCTGCGGCTCGAGCACCATCGCGCGTGCGATCGCCGCCCGTTTTTTCATGCCGCCGGACAGCTCGGACGGCATCTTCGAGTCGACGTTGTTCAGCCCGACGAGGCGCAGCTTGGCGACTGCGACTGCGTGCACCGCATCGCGCGGCAAGTCCGTCCACTCCTGAAGCGCCAGTTCGACGTTTTCGCCGACCGTCATCGAGCCGAGCAACGCGCCCGACTGAAACATCACGCCGTAGGGTGGAGGGCCCAGCCCCTGCATCGCCTGCTCCATGCCGGCGACGACCACTTCGCCTTTCATCGGCGTCTCGAGGCCGATCATGTGCCGCATCATGGTCGACTTGCCGCAGCCGCTACCGCCGAGGATCACGAAGATGTCGCCGCGGTTGACGACGAAGTTACAGTCCTTCTGCAGGACCACGTCGCCCCAGCCCATCGTGAGGTTTTTGACTTCGATGATCGGCTCGCCCAGACGCGGGGGAAACGAGCTGCGGCTCATCCCCGGCTCGCTCTCGATCGACATGCGACCCTGCCCAGGATCGCCCTCGGTTAGTGAATCACGCGGCGCAAGCGAGTCACGCGGCGCAAGCGGGTCACGCGGCGCAAGCGGGTCGCGCGGCGGTGCGTCGCGGTCGCTCATCGCACCCTCGCTGCTTCGAAGAGAATCGTGAACACCACGTCGATCAGGATCAACGTGAACAACGTCGTCACGACGGCTGCCGTGGTGCGCCGCCCCACGCCTTCGGCACCGCCGGTCGTCGCGAGGCCTTGCTGGCAAGAGATCATCGCGATTGCGAGCGCGAAGGCGATGCTCTTGGCGAGGCCTTGCGTGAGGTCGCTCATCTTGATCGCACGTTGCGACTCCTGCATGAACGCTTGGAACGTCAGATCCAAGCGGTACATGCCGACCAACAGCCCGCCGGTCACACCGCACAGGTCGGCGATGACCGTGAGGAGCGGCGCGACGACCATCAGCGCGAGCGCGCGCGGCATGACGAGCCAGCGCATCGTGCCGAAGCCCATCGTGCGCAGCGCGTCGATCTCTTCGTTCGTCTTCATCGTGCCGAGCTCGGCTGCAAACGCCGAACCGGTGCGACCGCACATGATGATGGCGGTCATCAAAGGCGCGATCTCGCGCGTGATCGAAATGCCGATCAGGTCCGCGAGGAAGATGTCGGCGCCGAACCGATGGAGCTGGGTCGCCGACTGCAACCCCATCACCAAACCGACGAGCAAGTTGATCAGGCCGACGATCGGAACCGCATCGGCGCCCGCGCGCTCCATCGTGGGCGTCACGTCGCGCCAGTTCACCGTGCCGGGCGCTCGAATCGCGAGGAAAACGCCCATCACCATCTGGCCGAAGAACGCGAGCACGAGCTGCATCTCGACGATGAAACGAATCGTGGCCGCACCGAGCTGATCGAGCAGCCCCTGCGCACGCCGCTTCTGCCGCTTCGTTACGACTGCGCCGCGTTCGTAGAGCTTGATGAGCTCTGCCGGAGAATCGTGTGCCCCCACGAACTCGCAGTGCACGCCGGAGTTCTCGAGCTCGTTCCGGAAGCTCACGAGCAGCGCGCCCACGGTGCCATCGACCGTGTCGACGCGAGTGAGATCGATCTTCACGATCTCACCCGGCTTCATCGGCGTGCGGTGCAGCTCGACCCACAAGTTCGCGCAATTACGCAGCGAGATGGAGCCGCCGAGCGCGATTGTCACCGTATTGCCGTCTCTCGATTGGCTCGCTTGAAAAGCCCGGAGCCGGCGCTCCCGTTTGATACGACGGGCTGTTGTGACCTGTTCCATGAGGAGATGCGGCAAGACGCGACGCCGGTGTGGCGTGGCAGCAGTGGCCTAAGCAAACGCTGAGCCACGGCTCCACACCTCTTATGCCGCTTCTCGCCGCTACCAGTGATTCCGCTGTGGCATTTATGTCCGGCAATTAAGCCTCATGTGGGCCACATACACAAACTGGAACGGACTACTATTTTTCCAGACTCACTTCGGCAGGGCCGCTCTGGCGGCCGCGCCCAGGTCGGGGAAGTCGGTGAAGACGCCGTCCAAGCCGGCCGCGAGGTACGCCGTGAGCTCCGCCGTGAGGTCGCCGTGGGCTTTGAGATACGCGGGGTCTGTTGGATCCACAGGCACTTCGCCCAGGCGGAAGTCGGCTGGCAGGAAGTTGTTCTCGGCGCGAAACGTCCACGCGTGCACCAGCAGCCCGACCGCATGCGCGTCGACGACGACCGTCGTGGGTGACTTCAGATAGGCCTCGGCATCCCGCGGGATGACCCACTCCTTATTGAGCCCCACGCCATCCGCGTAGGTCGCAATCTCGGTCAGGCCCTCCCGCGTCACCAGGTCCGCGTACGTGCGCGTGTCGCCCGCGGCCTTCAAATCGTACGGCGCGCCGGCCGCGTCGATGAGCTGCACGAGGGGCAAAT
>DASRXR010001118.1:0-27694 GCA_035687405.1 Polyangiales bacterium | reverse complement strand
GCGCGCTCTTCTTCGCCGACTACACTCGCGGCTGTATCTGGGCGATGTTGGCGGGCGAGACGGGGCTGCCCGATCCTTCACGCGTGCAGCTGTTTGCGCGCGGCGCGCTGGACCCGGTTCAGCTGCTGATCGGGCCCGGGGGCGATCTGTACTACACGAGCTTGCGCGGCGAGCTCCATCGCGTCGTATCGCTCGGTCAAAACTCACCGCCGCTCGTCAGCGTCACTGCGGCACCGAGTAGCGGCGCTGTGCCGCTCACGACTGCATTCGAAGCTCAGGCGACCGATCCGGATCCGGGCGACACGCTGACGTACGCGTGGGATTTGGATGGCGACGGATCGTTCGACGACGGGACCGGCAACTCAGCCGTGTACGTGTACGGCAGTGCGGGTGAACGCGTCGCTACCGTGAAGGTGACGGACTCGCGCGGAGCGATCGCAACCGCGTCGCAGACGATCTCGGTCGGAGGTGCGAGCGACGGGCTGCAGGCCGTGATCACACAGGTTGCGCCGCTGACCTTTCGCGTGAGCGATCTAGTTCAGTTTGCGGGTCAGGGTAGCGATGGAACCACGCCGCTGCCCGCTTCAGTGCTCACGTGGGATCTCGTCGTGCAGCACTGCCCGGAGATCGATCACTGCCATCCTCACGTCGTGCAGAGCTTCGAAGGCGTCGCCGCGGGTAGCTTCGTCGCGCCCGAGCACGGCTATCCGTACTATTTGCAGCTCATCCTGCGGGTGACTGCCGCGGATGGCCGGCAAGCCACTGCAGTCTCGCGGCTCGATCCGCTGACCGCGGAGATCGCGCTCGACTCCGAGCCGCCCGGCCTTCCGATCGCGCTCAATCAAACCGCATTCGCGACACCTCGAACCGCTACGGTCGTGCTCGGCTCCTTGAACACGCTCACCGCACCAGATCTCGCGGGATACGCCTTCACGGGCTGGTCGGATGGAGGGCCTCAAGCGCGCGTGCTGAACGCGTCCGAGTCGGTCGCGTTGAAGGCGAGTTATCAGATGTCGGCGTCGCCGGTCGCGCTCAAGACGTACGGCGCGATTCGCGTGCGTGTGATTCCGGGCGGCGGAGCTGGTGCGACGAACCCGGAAGTCATTCGCGACGACGACTATCCTGCGCCGGGTACGAACCAGTGGTTTCGTACGTACAACACTGTCACTACCGACTATTCGCCGAAGGAAGACTGGGTCGGGTACGAGTTTGCCGATCCGTACGTGTTTAGTCGTGTCGTGTTTCAAGAGGGTGGGAACTTCTTCGACGGTGGCTGGTTCGAGCAGATCGGCGTGCGCGTTCGCCACAACGATGTTTGGACGCCGGTGACGCGCGCGACTGTGGCACCGACCTATCCTGGGACCGCTGACGAACGCGGGTTCCGCAGCTTCCGATTCGACTTCGAAAGCGTGGTGGGCGACGCGATCGAAGTGTATGGGCCAGCCGCGGGGTCGGCGCACTTCATCTCGATCGCCGAGCTCGATGTGTTCGGCTGGAGAGCGACGGTGAGCCCGGCGTCGGCACCGCTCGTGCGCCTCGTGCCACCGCCTAAGGTCGTCTTGGCGGGCGACCCAGTGACGCTCGATGCGCGCCAGTCGTTCGATCCGTCGGGTGTGCCGCTCACGTTCGAGTGGACTCAACTTGCCGGGCCTGCGATTTCGCTGACGGATGCGACTTCGTCGTCGCCACGGTTCGTCGCACCGAACGTGACAGGTCCAACTGCGCTCGCGTTCCAGCTCATTCTGCGAGCTGGCGACAGAGCAAGTGCAGCCGTCCGCGTCGACATCACGGTTTTCACGCTCGATGCGGGCCCGGTCGATTTGAGCGCGCGCGGCTCGATTCTGATGAGCGAGCTGAACCCACTCGGCCTTGGTACACACGCCCTCGAAGTGATCCGAGATGGCATCGAACCCGAGCTGGGCTCCGGCGATCCGCTCGGTCAGTACGACACTTGGGCAGGTCCGCCGGGTGAAGTCGAAGGCTACGTCGGATACGCGTTGGAACGGCCGTTCTGGCTCGAATCGCTCGAGTTTCAAGAAGGGCTCGAGTACTTCGATGGTGGGTGGTTCACGTCGCTCTCAGTCGAGGTTCGGCGCGACGGACGCTGGGTTCCGATTCGCGCAGCCCAGTTCGAGCCGGCGTATCCGTTCGAAAACGATGGCGTCGGGTACGAGACGTACGCGATCCAATTTCAGCCTGTGCTGGCAGATGCGATTCGGTTGATCGGTCGGCCCGGCGGCGCAGCGCAGTTCTTCTCGGTCGCGGAGCTGAAGGTGTTTGCGGCGGCCGCGCCGGCCGGCAACGTTGCGCCGGTCGCCAACGCTGGTGCGGATATCGTCGTGCCTGCGGGCGAGATTGTTCAGCTCGATGCGAGTGGCTCGTTCGACTCCGATGGCACGGCGCTGAGCTACGCCTGGAGCGTGGCGGAGGGCGGTAGCGTGACGCTGCGCGATAGCTCGACTTCAGCCGCGAGCTTCCGCGCGCCCGACGTCGGCTCGAGGACACAACTCACACTCAGTTTGACAGTCAGCGATGCTGCGGGCGCTGCCAGTTCGGACGATGTCGTCGTGTACGTCGAACCGGAAGGCGCCCAAGACATCAGCTCGCTCGGTGCGATCATCGTGAGTGAGCGGCATCCGATCGGCGGCGGAACGCACGACCTGGAGCTGATCCGGGACGGCGTGATGCCGGATTCACAAGACACGAACATCTTGCTGCAGTACGACACAGTCTCCGCGAATCCAACGCCGCTCGCCTGGATGGGATACCTGTTCCCGCAGGAGCACCTGTTCGATCGCGTCGTGTTTCAGGAAGGCCAACACTTCGAGGATGGTGGCTGGTTTACGTCGCTCGGTGTGGAAGTGAGGCGGGGTGGCGTGTGGCGGAGCGTGTCCGGTCCGAGAAGCACGCCGGCCTATCCTGGAACTGACAACGGTCGCAACTGGCAGACGTTCACGTTGACGTTTTCGCCTGCGCTCGGTGATGCGATCCGAATCGTGGGGCCACCCGGTGGTTCGGCGGCGTTCATCACGATCGCGGAGTTGCGTGTGTGGTCGCCTTAGCGACGCGAGCCGCGCACGATCTCGAACGTGCGGACCGCGCGCAGGTGAACGAGTGTGTCGTCGTCTAGCTTGGGCGTGCACAATACGATCGTGAACACGAGCGGACCTCGCTGAAGGAAGCCGGCGCGAATCTGAATATCGGCCGAGCCGAGTTGGCCCTCTGCGCGATAGCCAGCGAGCCAGCCGTCCACTGCGCCTGCGCGCGAGTCTTCGGGCTCGGGGACCGGCCTCAGATCCGTCAGTTGAACATCCTCATGGAACACAACAACCCTGCCAACGTCCACGGGTCGCCGTTCACATACAGAACGAGTCGATTCTCCGGCATCGGCCGGAGATTGCGGACCACACCCAGGCTCGACAAGAGTAACCCTTGCTGCGCAACCGTGAGCCACACTACCCTCTCCACATGGGTGCACCTGCGCTGCAACATGCAGGCCTGATTTCCAGTCGCGTCGTTGTTCGCGTGGTCGACTTTGCCGCCGCACGCGGACACGATCCCGAACAACTCTGCCGCAACGCCGGCGTCAGCCTCGACACACTCCGCGATCCCAACGCACGGATCCCATTCGCACTCGCCGAACGCATTGGCATGTGCGCCGCCGAACTCTGCAACGACCCGAACATCGGCCTCCACCTCGCCCAAGACGTTCGCAACCCACAAGTGTTCGATGCCGGAATCCTGCTGATGATGGCAAGCCCGACACTCGGCGTGAGCTTCGAACGCATGGAACGCTTCCAACGCTTCTGGGCCGACGGCGAACGATTCGCTCGCCGCCCAACTCCGAACGGAGACGGCATGTGCTTACGCGCGCTCAAACGCGACGCACTCGGCGACTATCAACGACACAGCGAGGAATGCGCGATGGCCGAGTTCATACTCGGTGCACGCGTACTGACCGAACTCGATGTCGCACCGCGCATCGTTCGATTCCGCCACGCAGTACCGGCCGACACGAGCGAGCACGCTGCGTTGTTTCGCTGCCCGCTCGAGTTCGACGCGGAGTACGCCGAGATCGAGCTCGATCAAGCAGTGCTCGACCTCCCACTCCCCCACGCGAACGAAACCTATCGCGCGATCTTCCAACAACAAGTCGAACGTGCGCTCGCTCGCTTGCCCGCGAAGAGCGGCATCGCAGCCGAGGTTCGCGCCGCCGCACAAGCAGCGCTGTCGAGCGGCGACTGCTCACTCGATGGTACGGCGCGCGTGCTCGGCATCAGCGCACGCACGATGCAACGCAAGCTGCGCGCCGAAGGCACCTCGTTCGCAGAGCTGATCGACGCGCTACGACGCGAAATGGCAGCGGCCTACCTCGATAAACAGGTCCCCGTGCCCGAGATCGCCTGGCTGCTCGGATACGCCGAGCCGAGCGCTTTTCATCACGCATTCAAGCGCTGGACGGGGACGACGCCGGAGCAGCTGAGGGCGGCGAGAGAAACGCCCTTGTCCGAGGAATGAGACCCAATTCCCGAGCTGGCGCGCGCTATCAGTCGTTTGACGTCGGCTCACACTGCCCTGCAGGCCGCAGTCGACCATGCTCGATGGCATGGCCTCGATCGTCGAGCTTCACGCTGTTCACAAGACATTCTATCGGGGCAACCAGCCCGTTCAGGTTCTGCAGAACGTCGATCTCGCGATTGCCGACGGCGCATTCGACGCACTGATCGGACCGAGCGGCTCGGGCAAATCCACACTGCTGAACTTGATCGCGGGCCTCGACACACCTTCGAGCGGCACTGCAATCATCGCGGGCTCTGACCTGACTCGCATGACACGACGCGAGCTCGCGCGCTTCCGTGCGGACAAGATCGGATTCATCTTCCAAAGCTACAACCTGATGCCGGTGCTCACGGCGCTCGAAAACGTAGAGCTGCCGCTGCTTCTCACCCGACTCACTGCACGTGAACGCCGCACGCGAGCACACACGGCGCTGCGCATCGTCGGCCTCGACGAGCGCGCTCAGCATTTCCCGCGGCAACTGTCCGGCGGGCAAGAACAGCGCGTCGCGATCGCACGTGCGATCGTTCACGACCCGCAAATTCTAGTCTGTGATGAGCCGACGGGAGATCTGGACCGCGCGAGCGCCGACGCCATTCTGGATCTACTGCAGCGGCTCAACGACGAGTTCAAAAAGACGATCATCATGGTCACACACGACCCGATCGCCGCGCGACGCGCGCACCGCATCTGCCGCCTCGACAAGGGGCAGCTCCATTGACGCGGTGGACACTCGTCAGGCGAACCCTGACTCGAAACCCGCTTCGCACGACGTTGACGTTGCTCGGTGTAGCGGTCGCAGTGATCACGTTCGTCGCACTACGCACCGTACTCGACGCTTGGAGCACGGGAGCTGACTACGCAGCCAAAGATCGGCTCTCCACGCGGCACAAAGTGTCCTACGGATTGCCCTTGCCGAAGCGCTACGTCGACGACATTGCAACCCAAATCCCCGGCGTCTCGAAAGTCACGTTCTGCGATTGGTTCGGCGGGCGCTGGGCGAAGGCGCCAAACGAATTCTTCGCGAACCTCGCGTGCGATTCCGACGCATTCGCAGTGTATCCGGAGATGCAGGTCGATCCACGAACACTCGAGGCGTGGAAGCACGACAAGCAAGGCGCCATCATCGGCGACGTGCTCGCACGAAAGCTCGGCCTCAAGGCGGGCGACCGTATGACCCTGCAAGGCTCGTTCTATCCCGGCGATTGGGAGCTGCGAATCGTGGGCACGTACACGGCGCCGGCGCACTCGCCAGTCGATCGCTCGACGTTGTTCTTTCGCTGGGACTACAAGAACGAACGCGTACCCGAACGCCAGCGCGATCTGATCGGCTGGGTGTTCACACGCGTCGACGATCCCGCTTCGAGTGCACGCGTCAGTCGAGCGATCGACGCATTGTTCGACGATCGCGACGTGCGCACCGCAACGACGAGCGAGCGCTCGTCCAACAGCACGTTGTTAGGTGGCGTCAGTGCCATTCTCTCGGCGCTCGACATCGTGTCCATCATCGTATTGACGATCATGGCCTTGATTCTTGGCAACACGATCGCAATGGGCGTGCGCGAGCAAACCACCGAATACGGTGTGTTACTCGCACTCGGGTTCGAGCCGCGAGACATCGGTCTGCTCATCGTCGCGGAAGCGATCGGCCTGTCGCTGGCAGGAGGTTTGCTCGGCCTCGTGCTCGCGTACCCACTCGTTCAACTCGGGCTTGGACAGTGGCTCGAATTGAACGTCGGTAAGTTCTTCCCGGTGTTTCGCATCTCGCAGACCACAGCGCTGATCGTAGTCGGTCTGACGATCGTGCTCGGTGCGCTCGCTGCGCTGGTTCCGGCAATGCGCGTGGGTCGCATGTCCGTGATCGACGCGATTCGGAGGCCGGCGTGATTCCGTTCGCTTACAACATTCGAAGCTTGCTCGCGCGCAGGTTGACCACGATCGCTGCTGCGCTCGGGATGGGCCTCGTCGTCTTCGTGTTCGCGATCGTGATGATGTTGTCGAACGGCGTGCGGCAAGCGACACGTCGATCGATCGACCCGAACACTGCGATCGTGTTACGGACCGGCGCCGGCACCGAGGTCGAAAGCACGTTCGAGGCTGGCAGCGTTGCAAAGATCGCCGCCGCTCCGGGCGTCGCACGCGAAGGCGGCAGGCCAGTTGTCGTCGGCGAGCTGATCGTTCTGATCGTGCTCGACAACCCCAGCGGCGGCGCAACGAACGTGCAGATTCGCGGTGTGCCGGACAACGCGCTGGCATTCCGGCCCAAGGCCCGAATCGTCTCCGGCAGAGCACCGCGGCCGGGCACCGACGAAGCGATCGTGGGGAGCGCAATTCGCGGGCGGTTTCAGGGCCTCGAGATCGGGCAACGCCTCGAGCTCCAGAAGAACCGGCCGATCGAGATCGTGGGCGTGTTCGACGACGGTGGTTCACCCTACGCATCCGAAGTCTGGGCGGACGTCGACTTGGTGCGCCGAACGTTCGGCCAGTCTCGAATCGTGTCGAGCGCGCGGGTGCGTTTGACCTCGAGCGATGCGTTCACGGCTTTTAGCCGCGCGCTCGACAACAATCACGAGTTGGGCGTCGCGGCATACCGAGAAACGGAATACAGCGAGCGTCAGACTCAAGGCACTGCCACGTTCCTCACGGTGCTGGGATTTCTGATCGCGGTGATGGTCTCGCTTGGCGCGGTGATCGGCGCGATGATCACCATGCACGCAGTCGTCGCGGATCGAACCCGCGAGATCGGAACCCTAATGGCGCTCGGCTTTACGCGCCCCCAAGTGCTCGCAGCGTTTCTGTTCGAATCGGTGACGTTGGCACTCGCCGGAGGTGTGGTCGGCGCTGCAGCGGCGCTGGCGCTGAGCAACCTGCGGATCTCGATGCTGAACACGTTCACCTGGGCGGAGCTATCGTTCGCGGCCGAACCATCGTTAGGCATCGTGTTGACCGCGATCACGATCGCCGCAGTGATGGGCATACTCGGTGGACTGCTCCCGGCGCTCCGCGCCACTCGGATCGATCCGGCTCGAGCGATGCGAGGCGGCTGACCCGCTCCGCTTTAGTCCTCACCGCGCAAACGCATGCTCCGCGCTCCAGCAAGCCGCGTGCCGAGCTGGTTCGCACGGAATCAGCGCCCAACGCTGCGCCTGCGTGTGCCAGGATAGTCGACTCGCGACTCCCCCCACCCCGCTGAGAAACTTCCAAGTTTCGCGACTGACTGTTAGACGACACGCCATGACCCGCAAGATGTTGATCGTCGATGTCGCGGCCTTGAGCCCGACCGAGGTAACGGACCGCACCCCGAACCTTCGCGCACTCGCAGCGAAAGGCGGCATGTATCCGCTTCGCGAGCCGTTCCCCAGCCTGACTTGCCCGTCGCACGCGACGCTCGTGACCGGCAGCTTGCCCAGCAGCCACGGCATGATCGGCAACTGCTTGTACTCGCGCGAGTACGCCAAACTGTTCAACTGGAATCGCTCCGGTCACCTCGTGTCAGGTATGCCGCTCTGGGAGGCAGCCCGTGCGCGCGATCCAAAAGTGACGACGGCAAACTTGTTCATGCGCCATTGCGCCGACAGCACGTGTGAGATCCGCGTCACCGAGCGACCGGTGTACTGGATGAGCGGCAAGAAGCAGTTCGAGTTCTTCGCCGAGCCCCGAACGTTGCACGCCGAGCTCGTGAACAAGCTCGGTCCGTTTCCGTTTCCAAAGTTCTGGGGACCGTTGGCCGGGCTCGGATCGAGCGAGTGGATCATCGGTGCAGCGCTGCAGATCATGGAGCGCAACAACCCGGAGTTGATGCTGGTGTACCCGCCGTACCTCGACTACGACGGGGCGCGGTTCGGCCCCGACTCGCCACAAGTTGCAAAGGCGCTCGCCGCGATGGACACGGCGCTCTCGCCTCTGATTCGAGCGGCACAGAGCCAAGATCGCGATGTGTTGATCGTCTCGGACTACGGGTTCGAGACCGTCGATCAGCCGGTGTATCTCAACCGCGAGCTGCGGCGCGCTGGCTTTCTCAGCGTGGAGGATGCGCCGAACGGCGAGCGGCTCGACCCCGGAACCTCACGCGCATTTGCGGTTTGCGACAACCAAGTCGCACACGTCTACGTCGCACGCGGCGAAGACATACCGGCAGTGCGCGCGATTTTGGAAGCCGTCAGCGGCGTGCGCGAAGTCTTCGATACGGCCGCGCAAGTGGACCTCGGCATCGACCATCCGCGCTCGGGCGAGCTGATCGCCACATCCACTCCGCGCGCGTTCTTCTCGTATCCGTACTGGTTTGAAGCGAATAAGCAGCCCGACTTTGCGGATTGCGTCGCGGTGTTCGACAAGATCGGAACCGACACCTGCGAGTTGTTTCTGAAGCCGGGCCTGGCCGGAAAGCTGCACACGGCAAAGCGTCTCGCGCAACTCGGGCTCGGCTTGAAGGTGCCCTTCGATATCGTCGACACGAACGACGCCAACGTTCGCGGTGCGCGGCGCATTGCTCGCAATGATCCACAGCGCGGCGCTGCAGCCATCAGCAGCTGGAACCTCGGTCGGACAGGGCCGGTGCCGATGGAAGACTTGAAGGACCTAATCCTGGCGCGGATGTTCGACTAACGCACTGCGCGAGCGCGCAACGTCGCGAGTTGCTCGCCCGACACGCCGGCGGATGCCAGGTACGCTTCGATTCCGCCGCCTTCTTCGATCGCGGCGAGCACGGCTTCGAGGCTCCTCGGGTACGCGCCTACGGTCGCACTCGAGAGCATGTATTCCTTGAGAATGTCCGCGTGCGACGCACCGAGCGCCCGCAAGATCACGGCGACGATCACTCCGGTGCGGTCGCGGCCCCACGTACAATGCAGATAGATCGGATACGCCGTCGGATCGCCCAATCTCTCGAACGCGGCAGCGATCGAATCAATTTCATTCAGGTCGGCGATATAGTCGCTCGGACTGACGTTGTAAGGCACCGGTAGCGGCGTGGTTACGACGGCGGCGTTGTCCAAGACGCAATCTGCTTCGGGCACGGCAGTGCGCTCCGAAGCGATGCGGAGGTCGATCACCGTGCGGATCCCCAGCCGCGCGAACTCCGCACATCCGGCTGCTGAAAGCTGGGCCAACGGTGGCCCGCGGAACACCGCGTTCTTCGCAACCGAGTGCCCGTCGCCGAGCGGCACCCCTCCGAGGTCTCGCGCGTTTTCCAGCTCCTCTCCGAGGATCCAGGTCGGGCGCGGTTCCCAAGTGCTCGGAGCGTTCGGCGCGCCGTTGACTGGTTTCGACGGAGCGAGGGGCTCCAGCGGATAAGGTTCCCACGCATCGGGTTCCGAAGCGTCGCGCTCTGAAGTGCCGGACGTATCGGACACATCGATGATAGCCGGTTTGTCCGCATTCGATCGGTCGACGCTCTGCTCCGATCCGAAGAACCGGTAACAGCCGGAGAACCAACACACCTGAAGCACGATCACTGCGCGGACGAACGTCATGGGCAACGGGCCATGATAGTCCGCACAGCCGCCAAACGCATCGCCCGAGATCACATTCGTGTACCCGTGAGGTCGAGCTCGGCGACGCTCGTCCACTCCCGACCCATAATCTCGCGCGAAGCGACGAAGCGCAGGTAGCGCCCTGATTGCGCTGCAGAAAAGCGAACCAGCTTCGCGTCGCTCCCAGCGGCGAACGTCCCCATCGCAACCGCAGTGCCCCACTGATCCGACGCATCACTCACGTAAACCGCGTAGTCGCCTACATTCCCGTGATCCTGGCCGTCCTGACGCGGCGTATAGCGCAGCGCCTCGAGCCGATACGTCACGCCTAAGTCGATCACGATCTCGTGCGGCGGAGTGGGAGCGCCGCCGGTGTATTGCGAGTGCCAGAGCGTCGACGCGGAACCATCGAACGCGTTGCTCGCGCGACCATTCTCAGCCGAAGTTTCTTCACTGTCCGCGCGAACCAACTTCCATTCGTCCTGCGGCAGAAACCCGTCGTCCGCGCTCCACGTTCCAGCGACGGCATTCAACTGCCACTCCGGATAGTAGTCGAGTGTCAGATGCCCCATGTCATCGACCTCGAGCGGCAACCAGATGTACTTCGAGCTTCCGAGATCCGGGTCTTGCCAGCGATCACCCGCATACACGTACGTCGTCCCGCGCGCGCCCCGCAGCGGGATCACGTAGGTCGGCTGCGTATCGTGGGTCGTTCCACTGCCGAGGTTTTGCAACGCGGACCACGGACCTTCGATCGACGTCGCAGTCGCATACTTCGCTTGATTCGAATCCCAACCCGTCGCCGCAGACGTGATCAAGTAGTAACGCCCGCGATCTTTGAACAACGCCGGAGCCTCGCGCTTTTGCCCCTTGAACAGCGTCGCGACCTGTCGACCGATGGTCAGATAGTCAGCCGATAGTTCGTACAGAATCAGATCCGCGTTCTCGTTTGCTGCGGATAGGAAATACGCCTTGCCGTCGTCGTCGCGAAACAAGGTGTCATCGCGCGACATGTTCATGTTCGGCTGAAACGCGCTCTTGTACTCGTAGTCGCCATCGACCGTGGCGCTCGTAAAGACGCCAGCCTTCGCTTCGGCGTAGTTCTGCCCTTCCCAGTGCAACCACATCACGTACTGCTTCGTACTTTCGTTGTAGGTGACCTTCGGGCGTTCGATGATGCGGTCTGACGCGGCGAGCTCCGGCGCGGTCATGCGCGTGATGATCGCCTTGCGAAACGTCCACGTACCGAGGTCCTTCGACGCGTAACAGTTCACGGCTTTGAAGCCCGCGCCATTCGCCGACTTGTCCTCGCCGAACCAGTACCAAGTGTCACCGACCTGCAGAAAACCGCCGCCGTGAGCTTCGATGCGTTTGCTCGCCTGGTCGTTCCAGAAGCCACCGTTGCGAATGGTGATCGACTCGCCTTCCGCCGCGGGTGGTCCGGCGTCAGGCGACCCGGAATCGTTGACAGGCGCTGACGCATCGGCTGGGACGGAAGGCGCCGTGCTTCCAGGCGGCCGCGCCGGCGCGCTCATCCCTGCATCTCGCGGCGGAGGTGTCGTGCCGCTCCCAGCGGCAGACGCGCCAGCCGTAGCAGGCGCGCCCGCGGGCGCCGGAGAGGCATCTCCACCTGCACCGCCTGCTGCCGCGGTTGGCGGCGCCGACTTATCTGCGCACGCCGCGAGC
Organism: Polyangiales bacterium; assembly: GCA_035687405.1. Lineage (GTDB taxonomy): Bacteria > Myxococcota_A > Polyangia > Polyangiales > JAFGIB01 > JADGRF01. Next base: position 15,980 of record DASRXR010001118.1, on the reverse strand, counting down.
AAGAGCGCGAAAACCACGGCATTACGGGCTCGAGCACTCGACGCCATGCCACCTTGTCGAAGGGTTCGAGCTGACTGTCAAGCAGGTCGCACGACTGACCTGCGCCGCGAAGTGTTTGGCTGCGCCCGTCATGTCGACGAGAGAGGTCAAATTTCTTCGTGACGCCAGATGAGGCTGTCCGTTACTTGGCAGAGCGCTCGACCAGTACCGCGAGCCCATCCAGCATGCGTTGCAGCCCGAACTCGAACAGCACGTCGAGATCGAAGTCGTATGGCCGGCCGAGCACACGCCCGAGCGTCGAGAACTGTCCGTCTTCGATCAGCGCACGCAGACTCGGCTCTTGGCGGTCGAGCCATTCTTCGCTGCTCAAACCACTCGTCGCTTCCGCTTCCTTCTCGAGCTCGATGTTCACGGCGGTGCCACGCACGTAGTTGAACAGCGTGATGTGAGCCGTGATGATCTGGGATTCATCGAGCCCCGATCGCTCGAGCTCGCGCAGCACCCAGTTCGTATACGCGAGGCCGCTTTGAATCAGCTGCGGGCGCGTCACCGACATCGCCGGTGCGAGCCACGGATGCCGTCGAAAGGTCTTCCAAATCAGACGACCTGCAAGCTCCAGCCGTGCACGCCAATCGGTGGGCGCATCGTCGGGAAACGCCAGCTCACGGCACGCTGCATCCATCATGAACACGAGTAGGTCATCTTTATCCGAGACATGGCGATACAGCGACATCGTCGCAACCCCGAGCTCGACTGCGAGCCGCCGCATCGACAAGCCATCGAGCCCTTCCGCATCCGCAACCGCGATCGCAGCGCGCGCGATCTTCTCACGGGCGAGCGGTTCGCCGGATTCGATCGCAGCCCTCGGCTGCACGCCGGGTTCCGGCGCAGCAGCGCGCCGTGTCGACCCTCGCCGGCGCGGTGTACCGCTGACCGTGCTGCCGACGCCGGGCACCGTTCTCACGAGACCCTCGCGCTGCAGCGCGCCGAGCACCTTCGTTGCGGTCGCCATCGCCACGCGATAGCGCCGCATGATCTCGCGCGTCGAAGGCACGCGATCGCCCGGCGAAAGTGTTCCGCGTTCGATCCGGCTGCGAAGCTCGGCCACGATTTTTGCGTACGGCGCGGCGGTCTTTCGGGGCATGCGATCTTTCTGTACTAGTGCAGCCGAGCGCGAGCGGTCGTTCGAGGTCGTGAGTGTCTTCGACGGTGCACTAGTGCGGCAGTGAGTTTGCGCCGGATTCAGAGCCAAGAGCGCGCTTGCTAGTGCACGCGTACATCGTACGCTGCCGAACATGAAAGACAACCGAGAACTCGAGGTACTCATCTGCGGCGGAGGCATTGCGGGCCCGGCACTCGCCGGCTGCCTTCACAAACACGGCTTTCGCGTCACCGTGGTCGAACGCGCGCCTGCTCCACGTCCAGGTGGCCAAACGGTCGACCTGCGTGGTGCTGGGCGCGAGGTGGTGGAATGGCTCGGCTGGATGGACCGCGTGCGTGACGTAACGCTCGACCAGCGCGGGATCGCCTGCGTCGACGCGTGCGGTCACGTGACCGTACGCATGCCAACGGACTCGTTCGGCGGTGAAGGCATCGTGTCGGAGCTCGAGGTGCTGCGCGGCGACCTCTCGCAAGTCTTCTACGAGGCGACCGCAGCGACGACCGAATATCTGTTCGGTGACACGATCACCGCGCTCTCACAGGCTGCCGAAGGCGTCACGGTCACCTTCGAAAAAGCTGCGACGCGGCGCTTCGATTGGGTGATCGGTGCGGACGGGCTCCATTCAGTCGTACGCTCGCTCGCGTTCGGGCCGGACCGCGCATGCGTGCGGCCGCTCGACTGTTACCTCGCGTGGTTCACCGCGCCGGCACAGACCGACCTCGACGGTTGGTACCTGATGTACAACGCACCGGGCGGGCGAGTCGCATCGGTACGACCGGGTCGCGATCCGAGTGAGAGTAAAGTCAGCCTCGCGTTTCGCGCGGCCGGATTCGCGTACGATCGGCGTGACACCGCGGAGCAGAAAGAACTCCTGAAACAGCGCTTCGCTCGCGCCGGCTGGCGGGTTCCGCAGCTGTTGGCTGCCATGGACACGGCCCCTGACTTCGTCTTCGATTCGCTCGGACAGGTTCACCTCGAGCGCTGGTCGAACGGCAGGATCGCACTGCTCGGAGACGCTGGCTACTGCGCCACACCGCTGACCGGGCTCGGCACCAGTCTCGCGCTCGTCGGTGCGTACGTACTCGCGGGTGAGCTCGCCGCTGCACGCGGCGATCACCAGCTCGCGTTCGCGCGCTACGAGTCGATCTTACGGCCGTACGTTGCCGAGTGTCAGCAGTTACCGCCCGGAGGCGTCACCGCATTTGCTCCGCACACGCGGCTCGGAATCTCACTTCGCGCAGCCTCGATGCGGTGGATGACTCGTTGGCCATTACGCTCGTTTTTCGAGGGCCAGTTCGCAAAAGCGGGGGCGATCGATCTCCCACGCTACGCCTCGGCCGCTGCCTAAGAGGAGCACTCGCGCACCCGAGAAGTGGCACAACTTGCGTCAGCGTCACTCTGGGCGGCGGCCGCAAGCTCTGCGCTAACGCACCGATGTCACTACTAAAAACGTGACGGCTCCCGAGCACCCAGCCCTGGCACGGACTTCGCTTTGCCGAGAGTCCACGGCGCGACTCGCGTCTGACGTAAGCTCGCCAGCCAGAGGGGGAAACGGTGCGATCATGACAGCTCGAACTCGAAGCCCGCGGATGCTCGGTGCAAGTCTGAGCGCGGTCCTGGCAGCATTTTCGGCGTTCTGCATGCCTGGACACGCAGCAGCGTTTTGTGGCTTCTACGTCACCGGCGCCGACTCGGGCCTGTACGCAAACGCGACCATGGTCGTGCTGATGCGTGACGGCACGCGAACTGTGTTGTCGATGCAGAATAACTATCAGGGGCCACCCGAGTCGTTTGCGCTCGTGATTCCCGTGCCGAGCGTGTTGCAGCAAGACCAAGTGAAGGTGCTTCCGCGCGAAGTCTTCGATAAGGTCGACACCCTCGGCGCACCGCGGCTCGTCGAGTACTGGGAGACGGATCCGTGCGCGCCGCAGTACACCGAGGACTGCGCGAACTGCGGTGCGGCGCGGGCAACCTCGTCGCCGGCAGGCGCTGCGCCATCCTCAAACGGCTCAGTGCGCGTCGAAGCCCAATTTGTGGTCGGCGAGTACGACATCGTGATCCTCAGCGCGGACGACAGCAGCTCGCTCGACGGCTGGTTGCGCACGAACCAATACAACATCCCGAAAGGCGCCGAACCGGTCCTCGCGCCATACGTCGCTGCGGGCATGAAGTTTTTCGTCGCGAAGGTCGATGCCGATCGAGTCAAGTTCGAAAAGGGCCAAGCAGTCCTATCGCCGCTGCGTTTCCACTACGACACGCCCGAGTTCTCGTTGCCGGTCCGACTCGGCCTGTTGAACAGTCAGGGCAGCCAAGACTTGATTGTCAACATCGTCGCGCCCACACGCTACGAGCTCGCGAACTATCCGAACGTCACCATTCCGACGAACGTTCGCGTGCGCAACGAAGTCAGAGATTCGTTCGCATCGTTCTACGAGGCGTTGTTCTCGCGCACGCTCGCGAAAAATCCAGGAGCGGTCGTCACCGAGTACTCGTGGGCGGCGTCGAGCTGCGATCCGTGCCCGACCCCACCGCTCGAAGCATCCGACCTCGCGACGCTCGGCGCAGACGTTCTACCGACGAGTGCCGCACCGGCGCAGGGCGGCTTCAACGGTCCGTTCGGCGGACTTGCAGCGGGCTTCACTCTGACGAGATTGCATGCGCGATATACGAAGGACGGCCTGGGTGAGGACCTCGTGTTTCAGCAGGCAAAGCCGATCGCCGGCGGCCGCGGTATTCCTTCCAAAACGGGTGAGCTCGACACGAAGCTCGAGAAGCTAGAAACCAACAGCAACTGCGTCGGTTGCGCAGTGGACAACTTTCAGGGCCGCTACGTGATCCTGCATCCGTGGGAAGGCTCGTTGCTCTGCCCCAGTCCGAAACGCGGCTCTTGGGGCGGGCCGGCGGATCAGTCCACTTCACCGAAGACGCAAAGCGCGAAGAACACGGCATTGACCGGAAGCGCGCCGGTGGCGGGCGATCTGTCGGCGCTGGTGGCTGAGTCCGTGCCGGCGATCGACGTGAAAGCGACTAAACCGAGCTCGCCGCTCGGCAACGACGGAGGCTGCGCCGTTGCGTCCAGACGGGGACCGATGTCCCCCGCCGGATGGCTCCTGCTGCTAGCAGCCGTTGGCGTCGCCTTGGCACGTGCGCGATTGCGCTTACGTGGCTCCCGGACCAATCAATGCAGCTACCGGCAGCGGCGTCAGCCCCAACGACTCAAGACCTGAGACAAGCATCGACACGCGGGATGCGCGCCGCAATTCGGTTCGGTTACGCCACGCGCGGGGTCGTCTACACGTTGATCGGCGCGCTCGCGTTGCTCTGGGCGCTGCGGCAGTCGGGGGGTCGCGTTACAGACGGCCACGGCGCAGTCGAGCGGATCGGTGAATACCCGTGGGGCCTGCCGCTGCTCTGGGCGATCGCGGTCGGACTGGCTTGTTACGCGATCTGGAACTTGATCCGAGCGTTGTTCGATCCGGAACATCACGGGCGCGATGCCAAAGGCGTGCTGAAGCGCGTCGGCTGGGGTTTTTCCGCGCTGACGCAAGGCTTTCTGGCGGCGTACACCTTCCAGCTCGCGATCGGTGAAGCTCACGGCGGCGGCCACGAACGCTCGCTCGCGCAGCTGATCAGCCTGCCGGGTGGGCGCATTGCGGTCGCGATCGGAGGCCTACTCGTGATCGGTTTCGGCTTGGTCGAGCTCCATCGCGCCTACAAAAACGACGTCTCGCGCGAGTACGGTGGTGGCTTGCCGACGAACCACAGGCAACTCGTGCTGCGTGTCGCGCGCATCGGGATTGCCGCACGAGGTTTGGTATTTCCACTGATCGGAATCTCATTCATCGCAGCCGCAATGGCGGCGGATGCGTCGCAGGCACACGGTTTGGGTGAAGCGCTGCACGACATCGCCCGCCAGTCCTACGGCCGCGTGCTGTTGGGCGTGGTTGCGACCGGCCTGGTCGCGTACGGAGCCCACATGTTCTTCATGGCCCGGTACGCGCGCTTCGCCGTTCGCGTCTGAGCCCGCGCGGGCGGGCCTGTCTCGCCGCTTGGCGACGAATCCTGAGGTTAGCTGTCGTCGTGTGACATGCCGGCGCATCCAGCATAAACTGCCCGCGCTTTGAGCTCGCGCTCCGACCTTCTTCAACTCGTCCGATCGTCTGCGTCCGAATCGCTGCCGGGCGAATACGTCGAGCTCACCGCACGGCGCCTCGGCCTCGTCGCCTCCGCAGCCGGACTACTCCACCTCATCTACGTCGTTCTGTATCGAACGATCTGGCCGGCCGAGGCGAACGTCGTCGGGGTGACGGGCGGTATCGCCGGCGTCGTCGTCTCGGTCGCCGTCGCGATCTACCTCCTGCGCGGCATGCGGACCGCGGCACAAGTCACCCGCGTCGCGATCGCGTACGAGCTCTTCCTGACGATGAGCCTGGCACTGTCAGACAGTTGGTCGATCCGCTACTCCGCCCCGAGCTCACAAGTTTCATGGTCTGCAGTCGTGATCATGCTGTTCCCGTTCCTCGTCCCGGCGGCGCCGCGCATAGTCCTGTCAGCAGCACTCGCAGCGGCAACGATGACGCCACTCGCAATGGCACTCCGCTTCAGTTCGAGCGGGCAAACCTGGCCCGACAGCGCGGTGCTCACGTCGTACATCTTACCTCCGTTCTTTTGCGCGTTCTTGGCCTGGGCGCCGACGAGCGCGCTGTATCGCTTGGGCGCAGCGGTGCAGAGGGCGCGCCGACTCGGAAACTACGAGCTGACCGAACGCCTCGGGCAAGGCGGCATGGGTGAAGTCTGGCGCGCGAACCATCGCTTACTCGCGCGGCCCGCAGCGGTGAAGCTGATCAAACCCGAGATGCTCGGCGCGAAGAACGCAAGCGCGCGTGAGGGGTTGATCCGCCGCTTCGAAAAAGAGGCGCAAGCCACCGCGAGCCTCGACTCCATTCACACCGTCGAGCTGTATGACTTTGGCGTCTCGTCCGAGGGTGTGTTGTTTTACGTGATGGAGCTTCTACACGGGCTCGATGTCCAAGCGACGGTCGAACGGTTTGGTCCACTTCCATCCGAACGCGTCGTCCATCTGCTGATGCAAGCGTGCGACTCGCTCGAGGACGCACATGGACGCGGGCTGATCCATCGCGATATCAAACCCGCCAACTTGTTCCTCGCGCGCAAAGGCAACACCTGCGACTTTCTCAAGGTGTTGGACTTCGGACTCGTCAAGCGCTGGCGTGCCGAAGACGATGCTGCGCTGTTGGACTCGCTACAAAGCCACGCTCCCGGGCAATCGTTGCAAACGAACCTAGGACAGATCGTGGGTACGCCGGCGTTTCTCGCGCCTGAAGCAGCGCTCGGTGAGCAAGCTTCGGATGGGCGCGCCGACCTGTATGCGCTCGGCTGCGTCGCATACTGGATGTTGACCGCAAAGCTGGTGTTCGAGGAGAGCAGCAGCGTTTCGATGGCGGTTGCACACGTCACGAAGGAACCGGTCGCTCCCTCCGCACGGGTGGCATTGCCGATCCAACCCGAGCTCGAACAGGTCGTGATGCAGTGCCTTCAGAAGGATCGCGAGCGCAGGCCGAGCTCGGCCGCAGCCTTGCAGGAGTTGCTGGTGAACATCCCGCTCAGTCAGCAGTGGACACGGGACCAGGCCACCGCTTGGTGGAGCGAAAACCTGCCGCTGTCAGCTGCAAGCGACTGACCCGCCGCCCACAGCTGCGCCCCAGTGGGCGCGGGCATACCGCGCGTCACGCTCGTTCTGCGTGAGCTAGTCTCGAATTTTTGGGCCAGAGATAGCTGCGAGAGGTACCGCTTGTTGGGCAACGACAACGTCGAAAGTGCGCGTACCAACTAACGGCCTAGCCTGCGATAGCCACTTCGCCGCGTAGACCGTTCGAAAAGCTTTGCATGCTCGCCGCGCGTCCTGCGCTCGGAGGCCTATGATCACGGATAGCGAAAAAGACGAGATACGGCGGACTTGGAAGCTGGTCGTTCCGATCGGGAGTACTGCCGCCGACTTGTTTTACAAGCGGTTGTTCGAGCTTCGTCCCGAGTACGCCGCGTTATTCACGAGCGACTTAGCCGCGCAAAAACGCAAGCTCGTCCAGATGCTTGCGTTCATCGTGAAATCTCTCGATTGGCCGGAGTCTGCCTGGAAAGACGCGGTCTCCGCGGAAGAAGATCTGGTGCTGGTCGTACTCGCGCTCGGCCGCCGGCATAAAGATCTGTATCGAATCCCGGAGGAATCTTATGCGGTCGTCGGCGAAGCGTTGTTGTGGACGCTCGACTACGGGCTCGGCCCCGCGTTCGACGACTCAGCGCGCGCTGCCTGGTTACACGTCTATCAGCTCGTCAGCACGACGATGCGCATGGGCGCAGCGATGACGAACGGGAATGCGGCGCTCGAAGCACGCGAGCAGTCGGAGGAGCTCGGCGAGGCGGCACTCGAAGACTTTCAGCGTAAGTTTGGACACGAGGAGATCAAAGCAACGGGCTCGAGCTCTCGCGGGGAAACAGTATGAGTCTTGCCGTCAATGAACCTATCCTCGAAGGGAACCTCGCTGACTTCAACCTCGTCGAGGTTCTGCAGGTCCTCAGCCTCAGTCGACAGTACACGCGCGTCGAGCTTTTCTCCGAGCAGCGCGTGCTTACGGGCTCGATCTTCATCAAGAGCGGTAAGGTCGTCCAAGCAGCAAATGGGGCGTTTCGCGGAAAGCGGGCGTTCTTGGGCCTCATCCGGCATCCACCGATGCGGTTTCGCGTGTTTCGCATCAACACGCCCGCGCTGATCCCGGAACCCGTCGGCTCGCTCTCACACTTGCTGATCGAAGCCATCGAGGCGGACCCACAGCCCATGGCACCCAAGCTTGCGCGCAGTTCGAGCGCGCGCGTGGCTTCTCCGTCGGCGCGGCCTAGTGTGTCGGCTCGTTCTGCTGCCTCGCGGCCGGCGCCATCGATCACTCCGAAGCTTCCACCACTTCAACGCAATGTCCCGCGTCCACGCGTCGACAGCGGGATTCTCGCGACTAAACAGGGGCTGGGTCAGTGCATCATCGCGGTGGCGAGCCCCAAAGGTGGCTCTGGCAAAACCACCGTCGCGCTGAACCTTGCGCTGTCACTAGCGCGACGAGAGCACCGGGTCATTTTAGTCGACGGCGACGTGAACGGTGACGTGATGTCGTCGATCGACGGTCGGACATCGGCAAAGGCGGGCGTGTTCGACGTGCTGTCGGGCGGGGCATCGCCGGAGGACGCTTTGCGCAAGACCGTCGTGCCAGACCTCGAGATCTTGCCTGCGATCGGTCAGTCCCTCCCCAGTCCTGATTTCGGTTTCGTCGACTATCGCGATCGCTGGCACTTGCTGTTGAGTGAGCTCGCGCAACGCACTCAGATCGTGATCGTGGATACGCCGTCGGGAATGTTGGGAGTCACGTATCAGATCTTGAGTGCCTGCACGCACGTGATCGGCGTGTTGCAAGCGGAGGTCATCGCACAGCGGTCGTTTTCGATGTTTGGGGAATGTCTCGCGCTGCTTCCAGACTCTGCGCGCCCCAAGGTGTTGGGAGTGTTTTTGAACATGCTGCAGCTGCGGCAGACGACCTCGATCGACGTGTTGGTCCGGGCCTGCGCAAAGTTGCCGAAGGATTGGTTGTTCGAGACGCCGATCCCGCGCAATTCAGCGTTTCTCGATGCCGCGGCGGCGGGCGTTCCGTTGCACTTCTACGACCCGAAGCATCCCCCGGCGGTCAGCTGGTTGTTCGATACACTGGCGACCGAAGTGTTGGAGCGCCTCGAGGTCGCGCCGAGCGAAGCGCAGCTGAGCCAGCAGCGATTCCTCGCGTAGCCGGGCAGCCGGTACCGAGAGTTCCGGCCTTTGCGTCACGCGTGACGGACAGCAGTCGCGCGGGCCGAGCAGAGTGCAATCATCGCTTGCAAACCCCTCGCGGCGGAACTATCTCCAACGCGAGGGGTCATGTCGAACGTCTCTGTTGTGTTCTACGGCCGCGGCGCTGAGCTTGGAAACTTCAAAGTTCTCAGCAGCTCTCTCGCTAAACAACTCAAGGGACACTACGGCAATCACGGTGTGTTCCAAGAGAACGTCGAGCTGCGGCAACACTTCTTCGACTATCTGTACGCACCCCCGTTCGCTGGAAAGCTGATTCAGGAGCTCCACATCTTCTCGCACGCGATCGGAGCGGGGTTGTTCCTGAGCTATCACAATCACTTTCGAGCGCAGGAGCGGGACGCCGCGAGAGACCTCGCGCGCCGGCGAGGCAGCCGGTTGACGTACTTCGAGGTGCTCACGATCGAGATCGGGAACCTGTTCACCGATGACTTGATCCGGCGGCCGTGGAGCGACATGCGCGATGGCATCCGGCGCAACTTCGCTCCGAATGCGTTCATCAAGATCTGGGGCTGCAACTCCGGCGTGCAACGGTGGGTCTATCACGACGATGGGCAAGTCGGTGCAGTCGGGCCGATCGACGAGTACTACTTTCGGGCGCTGAACGAGCAGCACGCGTCGAAGCCCAGTATCGCGCAGGCCTTCGCCGACTACTTCGATCGGCCGACGTTTGGTGCCGAGAGCGGCTCGCACCTCGAGGTGAGTCAAGCCGGGCACTGGATAAAGACGTCGCAGTTCAAGCAGTCGACCGGCCATTGGCCGAAGCCATCGTTGCCACATCGCCTCGTGCCGGACAGGGGTACGTATCGTGAGTTTTTACCCGCGGGGCCGTGAGCGCCGCGCTCGGCTGCCGCGTGGGTTGTGCGAGGCGGTTGCGGCCGGATGGTTGGCGACGTGGGTCGCCTGTGCTTCGGGCACGCACGGGGAGCCGGCGAGCGCTCCGACTAGCGTGCCGGTGCGAGGGGTCACTGCGGCGCCTGAGCCCGCAGCTGCGACTGCTGCAACTCCAATAGCTCCTGCAGCTGCGCCAGAGACCGCCCCTTCGCCCCCGCAAAACATCGAGCCGACCGCGCCGCATCCCTACGCGGAACTCCCTGACCTGAACGTCGCCGCTTACGAAGGCCGCATCGCCGACGTTCGCAAGCTTCTGTTGGCCGGAGCGCCGATCGATGCGCATGACAACCAAGGCTCCAGCGCCCTCATGGCCGCGCTTCGCAAGTACTCGAGCGAGCCGAAGACGAGCGCGACCTCATCGAAACGCGCCAATCCCAAAACCGATCCGCGCAATACACGCAAGCTGCAGGGCGCGATGCTGCTGATCGATCGAGGCGCAAACGTAACGCTCGCAAACGCGCTCGGATTTACCGCGCTACACTACGCAGCGAGCTTTGTTGGCGACGACAAGGCAGTCACCGACGTCATCGACAGTCTGATCGCGCATGGCGCTGCGGTAAATCAGCCCACGGATCCGACCTACGCGCGCACACCACTCGAGCTCGCGCTCGATCAGCCCGACCCCGGACGCATCGCTCGCTTGCTCGAACTCGGCGCGAATCCGAAGCAGACGACCCACGAGGGAAAATCGCTTCCCGAGGTCGCCGAACAGAACGGGTATCCCGCGATCGCCGCGCTACTTCGCGCAGCAAAATAGCGGACGTTCCCGACCGCACCGGCTTCGAGTGCGATCGGGGCGTCATCTCTACTTACTGCGCGCGAGCGTTCCGATTGCGCGAGGCTTCGTTGGCAGGCTGAGCGCCGAGCGTCGTCGACGTCTCGCTCGTCTGGCCGGTCGTGGCAGCTTGTGTCCTGCGCACGCGAAGCTGGTTGTGAACATCGATCACACCGCTCACGTCGTCCGCGATCTCCTCTGCGAGGAACTTGTCGTGACGTGACTCGACCAAACCGATCAGCGTCACTTCAGCATTCGACACAGTCACTTCGATCTCACTCGGATCGAGGTGATCCTGCTGGGCCAATCGATCGTTCACGTCCTCGCGGATTCGCTCGTCCGAACGCTTGTAACCTTTGGGTCCGCGAAACGCGCGCTTCACCTTGCGAACGACTTGCTGGCCCGCTTCGCGCAGCTGTTGGGTCCAGCTTTCGTCTCGACCACGCTGCTCGCCGCGATAGGGCTCATTGCCCCAGTTCGACTGACCGTAGCGTTCTTGCGAGAGGTTGCGGTTCCAATCCGACCCGCCGTAAGACCTTTCACCATACTCGCGGCCGAACCGTGGCCTGTCGTGGTCGCGGTCGTTGCGATTCCAATCGGACGCGCCGTAGTCGCGACCAAAGCGCGGCGGCTCGTACGCGCGGCCGAAACGCTGGTCTTCGTTCGATCCGAACGTTCCTGGAAAGCGCTGCGATTCATAGCCGATGTAGCCGGCGTTGAAGTCGCGCTCTTGCGGATACTGCGACCCTGCATATCCGCGTCGGCCATAGTCGCGATCCTGCGCATACGACGAACCCGTGTAACCGCGCTCGTCCGCGTCACGGAAGTTCTGGTTTCTTTGACGGTCTTGCGACTGCCAAGAGTCGTCACGATCGAAGTCGCGCGAACTGCGCTGATACTGACTTTCGTCACGGTTGCCGTAACGTCCTTCACTGCGGTCGTTGCGGTCGTAATAGGGCTGATAGCGGTCTCGGTCTCGATCACCCATGTCAATCTCCCGGCTGACGCGCGTGCGTCATCTGCGCTCGGCTTGCGAGCTTCTGTCGGTGCACCCTGAGTCGCCGCGAGCGCGCGACTTCGCGTTCACTCGCGGGGACTTCCGCAGCGTGCAATGCAGATGCCAGCTATTTCCGCGCGGTTTCTGCCGGGGCCACGTGCTGCGAACGTTGAAGTTGCAGCACGTCTGCCTCAGCGAGCGTTGGCGCTCGCATCACTCGATTCCGATGGCCGGTGAAGCCGCTAGCCTCGAATGATCAAGGGATGCACAAACCGTCGTTCAGAGGTTCGGTGAGGGCGTCTTCCCAGCAGCGCGGCGCATTGCTAGGGCATCCGGTTGGATTCGCAACGAAACCGCCGCTCGCATCTTGCGGACCCTGGCAGGGCTTGGCGCAAAAGCCGAAACTCTCTTTTGAAAAGGCGGCGCAGGGCGGCGCGCCCATGCAATGTGGAATGGAACCACCCACGTTGAGGCAAATCAGATTTGGACCGCAGTCGCCCTGTGCGTTCGAGCTCGCGGTGCACACGTCGTATTCGCCCTTCATTACCGGTTTCGCGACGCAGACACCACCCTCGCACATCCGGTTGCTCGTCTCGCAGTTGTCCGGACAAGTGCCATTGCATCCATCCGAACCTCCGCACACGTTCGAGCTACATGAAGGCGTGCAGCAAGTTCCACCGCCGCACTTGCCGCGTCCCGAATTGCACGAGGTCGTGCTGCCGGCGTCGGTGCTCGAGCACGTACCACTGGCGTCGCACCGGCCGATTTTGCATTCGTTGCCCGTAGCGCAGTGCGCTGCTGTCGTGCACGCGACGCACCCACTGGCACCGCAATGCTGGCCACCACTGCACAACGCGTCTTTGCCTTCGTCCTTCTGACTATTGCAGTTGTTGTCGACCCCGTCGCAGACCTCAGTCTTGGGATCGACGTTGCCTTCACACGTGGAAGGCCACTTGCCATTCACGCAGGTATGCGTGCCTTTACGGCACGGAGACGTCGCGCTCATGCCGCATTCTTCGGATGCACCGTTCGTGCAGTCGCAACCCTCGTCCGGCACGCCGTTGCAGTCGTTGTCCTTGCCGTCGCAAATCTCTTTCTCCGGGCCGACTTCGCCCGGACAGTCGCTCGACCACGTTCCGTTCGTGCAAACCTTCGCGCCTTGCTTACACGGCGTCGTGGCGTTGCCGCATGGCATCGGCGGAACCTCTTCGTCGATCTTGCTATCGCAGTCGTTGTCCTTGCCGTCGCACATCTCGTCGGTCGGGACACAGGCAGGCGTCATCGTACCATCGCCTGCGGTACCACCCATGGTCGCGCCAGTGCCGCCCACGGCCATGGACATCCCAGCCGTTGCACCGCCGCCGTTAGCGGCGCCGCCGGCTTGTGGATCACTTCCGGTGCCAGCGGTCGGCGGTGTGGATCCTGACGCTGCGCCACCTGCTGGCGAGCCCGAACCGCTCACTCCAGAGCCCGTGCCCGCAGCTCCATTCGCTGCGCCGGTTCCGCCGCCAGAAGCTGCGGCGCCGTTGTTCGAGCCGGGCGTGCCGTTGCCGGAAGTGCCGTTCACGTTCGATGAATTGCCGGCTTGCGAGCCCTGCGCATTCGTTTGCGTTCCTTGAGCGCCCGAATCGGGGCCGGCCCCATCGAGGCTTCCGCCGTCGTCGCTGAAGTCAGCAATTCGCTTCGGAATCGGGCTGCACGCGCTCCAACCCATCACAACTGCCAGAATGATGATAAGCCGGACCCCCGCTTGCATAGTTATCTCCACCGAAATTTAGTTGTGAACAGTGGTCTGACGTACACGGACGATCGAGACCTGTCGAGGCGCAACGTGCTTGCGAATCGTGATCGATCGGAATATGCGCGATGCGCGTGTCGTCGTCGCGTGAAACTCGCTTGGAATCTTGTTTCGCGATGAACACCGCATGCTCTGGCGGTCAAAGCGCCCGTGGCGGTTCGCACCAGTTCTCGCGACATCGGCGTCCACGTTGAAGGGGCTTCGTTCGATCTGGCAATCGCGTTCGCATTGATCGCCGAGCGCTCGGTTTGCTCGCCAGACAGGCTGTCTGGCTTGCTGCTGCTCTGCGAGATGACAAAGGACGGACGTCTCGGGCCAGTACAGGGGGCTCGCGCATCTTCACACTGCACGCCGCTAGGTTATGTCACACCCCAAGCGCGGCTCGGCGAAACTCAGTGGTTGCGCTCGGGAACGAGTGACCTTTTTCCTCGGCGCGCCGCAGGCACAGGAGGCGGGCGAGACGTGGACGCCGAGTTCGGAGTTGCGACGCTCTGTACGATCGCATCTTTCTCAGCGCCGAGCGCACTGCTCGCCTCGAGCGGAAGGAGATCCCGAGCATCCAAGTCTGCCGTGATCTCCGGATCGATCGGTGGAGCAGGGACAGAAGATTGCGGCACGGCACCCGCAATCGACGCGGGGGACAATCCAAGCGTGTTTTCGGCTGCCGTCGGTGGCACTTGGCTGCGCCGCGGCGTCAACTTGAGTGCATCTGCAATCTGTTCCCGCATCGTGTCGAAGATCCGCTCGTTCTCGATCGGGTCTCGCGTGTAGCTCGTCTCCGTGTCGCTGCTCGCGGTCACGTACAGCTCGCTGAGATTTCGAATGAACGCGGGTGACGTGTAACCGGGATTGTGCACGACAATCTCATGCAAGTACTTGATGGTCGTCGGTCGCTTGTCCGGAGCACGTCGAGCGAGATCGACCATCGCCTCGAGCACGTACGTACCCATGAGCCTGTGGTGCTGCGCTTCTGGCTTGAGAAACCGATCTTGAAAAACGTAGCCAGCGACATTTCGCAGGCATAGGTCGACGTACTCTGCGTCGACGTCGGCGCGCCCCGCCATATCGACGACGCCGACTAACGCCTTCTTGCGGTCCTCCAGCGACCATGCCTCTCGATCTTCGACGACGCGCATCGGCCCTTCGAGCGAAATAGTCTTCAAATCTTCAGCGAGTTGCAGCAACTCCGCGTTGCGTTTCGCTTCGATGGCAGCCAGCAGCTCGACGCGAGCGGCCTTGGCTTCGCCGATCAGCGCGTCGCGTTTCTGATCGAGAACGGACGATTCACGCGCAAATGCGCGGTTGGCCGCCGCGATCGCCTGCTGGTACGCGAGGTTGGCAGCGGCGATTGCGGCGTCACGTTCGCTACGGGCTTTGCTCTCGGTCTCGTCGTACGGTTTTCGAGCTTCCGCGGTCTTGTCGTTGTGTTCGGTTTCAGCACCGATTTTCGTTCGCTCGAATGCGGCGTCGGCTTCGGCGCGCTCTTTTTTGAGCTTTTCGTCGATTGCGCGCTCTCGTGCCGTCCGCCTGCGCCACGCGATGTCCTGCACCGCTTTTTCGTAGTCTTTATGGGCTTTTGACGATTTCGAAAACAGCCAGCGCGAGTTTTTCGGAACGAAATCTTCGGTTTTGAGGATGTTCACAGCCGCTTGCGCGAGCTGATCGCTCTCCACGAGCGTGGTCGGTCTGGACGTCATGACGGCTCCGCTTGCACGTTCTGAAACAGACCGCGTCAACCACGCGGCTAACAGCCGTTTGTCACCTCGATTGGAACGCAAGGTGACAGTCGGGTCCGAGATGTTTGGCGTAGTCTTACTAGCTTTAGCTTTGCGACGCTAATGCCGCTGACGCTGGGCGTGCGACTGCGTTACGCAACGCGAACTGTCACCATCGCCCGACGGCGCATCGCTGGAACTGTCGCCACAATCCGGCGCTATTGGAACCACTTCCGAGACGAGCATCTCGCGAGTCGCCAAATCGACTCGAGCAAGCGAGATATCGAGTGGAAGCGCCGTACGACGACGACGTCCCGCCGCTCTGAGCTGCGACGCCCAGGAGCGTGATGGTCCTCGACTGGATCGGACACGGCTAGCGCGCACTGAAGTAGCCTCGGCCGCCGCGCATAGCCGCGGTCTTTCCGATGCCCAAATCCTCGAGCATCGGACGAATTCGGTACGGAGTTTGCGTTACTCGGCGCAGACGCGAGTCGGTGGCACAGGTTGGCACGCCGCCTAGCCACTCAGGTCCGTCGTTTGCACCCAGGAGTTGACATGCCCCAGCTGAGAGCTTGCGACGGTTGCTCGCGCCACGTGTGGAGCCACGAGCTTACGTGTCCATTCTGCGGCTGCGAAATCACGTCGGTTCCGGAACCGACGCGGATCATTCCGCGGAGTGGGCTGAGCCGCGGCCAACGCTTGATGCTGGCCGCAGCGATTGCGGGCCAGGCCTTAG
>DASRXR010001117.1:0-6607 GCA_035687405.1 Polyangiales bacterium | reverse complement strand
GGCCGCGCGTTGTCGAGCAGGATGCACAGCTGCGAGCTCGCGTCGCTCTGGCGCTCCATCACCATCAGCCGGCCGAGCGACGCGCTGCGCTTCCAGTGGATCGAGCGCGCGTCGTCGTGCATCTCGTAGCTGCGCAAGCCGCCGACCTCGGTTCCGACTCCGATTCGCGGCGTCGGAGCGTCGAGCCCCAAGCTCTTCGCTTCGTCGCTGATCTCGTCGTCGCGCAGCAGCGCCGGGTACACGAGCAAGTCACTCGGCCCTTCGAGCACGCGCCACTTCTCGAAGATGCCGAACGGATAACGCGTCGCGACCCGAAACCCGCTGAACCGCAAGAACCCGCGTTGCTGCAAGGTGCGGCGATAAGCAGCGGCTTGTTCTGCCGCCGGCCCCACCTTCAAGAAGTAACAGCGCCGCTCGGTCGGTGCGTCTTCGGCGAGGTCCTCGATCTCGAGCGAGTAACTCGGCGAGCGGGGCTTGTTGTTCCGCAGCACGAGCTCGATCAAGCAGACCTTCCCCGCGAACGCCCGCAGCGGTAAGCGGCGGGTGACGGTGAGCCCTTTGATGACCGTCTCGCTCATCACGCCGGAGAGCACGATCAAGCTCAGCATGAAGCCGAGCACGAGGAAGAGCAGGTTGTTGCCGGTGTTGAACGCGGCTACACCGACGCCGATCGTGACCATGATGAAGGCTTTGCCTTCGCGGGTCGTGCGCAGGTGGCGCCGCCACGGCTTCTCGCGCCGGAGCTTGGGTTTCGAACCGGGCCGCAGCGCTGGGAGTGTTGCTGCTTTTGCGCCAGGTTCAGCCACGCTCACACCGGTACGGGCATCGATGCCAACAGATCGCGGATCACGCGCTCACCGTCGACGTGACCTCCCACCGCATCGCGGCTTCCCGCCGGCCGAACACGGTGGGCCAGCACGGCGATCGCGACGACTTTGACGTCATCGGGTGTCGCGTAGCTGCGGCCTTCGGTCAACGCCGCCGACCGCACGGCGCGTTCGAGCGCAAGTGCAGCACGGGTCGAAGCACCCAGCGACAGGAGCGGAGTCTGGCGCGTAGCCAGGATCAAAGAGTGCAGGTAGTCGATGACTTCGTCGGTCACGCGCACGCGATCGACCGCCGCTTGTGCCGACAGCAGGTCGCGCCGATCGACGACCGGGGCGAGGTCCGCCACCGGATCAGACTTGCGACGGCGCGCGAGCACCTGCCGCTCCACGTCCTCGGGCGGATACCCGATGCGAAGCCGCATCAGAAACCGATCGAGCTGCGACTCCGGGAGCGGATAGGTGCCGTAGAACTCCTCCGGGTTTTGGGTCGCGAGCACGAAGAACGGTTCATCCAACATGTGCGTGTGTCCGTCTAGTGACACATGCCGCTCGTCCATGGCTTCGAGCAAGGCGCTTTGCGTCTTCGGCGTCGTGCGGTTGATCTCGTCGGCGAGCAGCACGTTGGTAAAGATCGGGCCCTTGCGAAACGAGAACTCGCCCTTCTGCTGGGAGAACACGCTGCCACCGAGCACGTCGGCCGGCATCAAGTCGGAGGTGAATTGAATCCGGCGGAATTCTACGCCGACACTGGCTGCGAGTGCTCGCGCGAGCGTCGTCTTGCCCACGCCGGGAACGTCCTCGATCAGCAGATGCCCGCGCGCCAGCATGGCGGTCACCGCCATTTGAACGACTTCTCGTTTGCCCTCTAGGACGTGACCCACGTTCTCGATGATGCGCTGCGCAACGTCGACTGCGGCTTTGGTACTGGCATCACGTAAGTCGCTCAAGTGGGCTGCTTCGGGCGGCATGGCAGCAAAATTTATCATGTGTACGCGGTTACGCTAAGCAGGCCTCCGGAAGGGAGGCTACGAACGTCGTCCCCTGGTTGGGTCGGCGCTCGAACCACACGTCCCCACCGTGCGCTCGAATGACGGCGCGTGCCACCGCGGTTCCGAGGTGAAGCCCTGCGACGCGCTGCCCTGTCGGCGCGAAGGACGGGCGAAACGCCGCGAAAATATGCGCTTGATCCTGATCGCGGATCTCGAGGTCGGGGTCCGTGACCTCGAAACGTGCACTCGAGGGTTGGTCTCCTTCGGCTTCGACGTAAACCACGGAGAGCGACAGGACTGGGGCCGGCGCCGCGCGAATCGAGTGATCCATCAGGCCGAGAAGCGCCTGCACGAACCTGTCGGCATCGACGCACAGCTGATCCAAACGGGGATCGATGCCGACTTCGACCCGAAGCCCGCGCGCGCCCGATCGTTCGACCGCCATGCCGACCGCGCGCTCGATCAGCTCGTGCACGTCGTGTTGGCGTTGATTGAGGCGCAAGTCGCCCAGCTCGAGCTTCGCCCAGTCGATCATGTCGTCGACCATGCTCGCGAGATCGCGCGCACGTTCCCGAACGATCGACAGGCTCCGGTGCTGCGCTTCCGTCCACAGCTCGTGCGGGTGCATCCCGACCAGGTCCGAGAAGCCGAGGATCGCGTTCAGCGGAGTCCGCAGGTCGTGCCCGGTCGCAGCGAGGTAGCGGACGGCCAGCGGGATGTCGGTTCGGGCTGCCGGTTCGCGCTCCATCGTCCCGTCGCGGGGTAACGAAAGTTTCATCTCGCTCCGGTTCGAGTCGGTCTGCAGACTGAACCTGCCCAGTGCCCGCTCGCACAAGCGCTTCGCGATCTCCAGCCGCAGTCGGCGCATGCGATCGTCGCGCTCGGCCGGCGTCGAAGGCCGTTCGCCGCGCTTGGCCGGCGGCGGAAACAATGGCCCCTCTGCGCGCACCGTCACGCACACGGATTCGCCTTCGGCCGCCGCTTCCAGAGAAACCTCGCCGCTTTGCGTAGCACTCAGCGCGAGCTCGCCGAACACGTCGAGCACGCGCCGCAGCTCCGCGCGATCGACCACCACCATCGCATCGGGAGCCGCGTCGACGCGGATGTACACGGGCCGCACGCCGCGCCGTTCCTCGAGAGACGCGCGCTCGACTTCGAGCACATCCGTGAGGTCGACCGGCTCGAGCATCGGTTCGCGATCGCTCGCGACGGCCGACACCAAGTCGAGGATCTCGCTGACGAGGCCGAGCAGCTGGCGCCCCGCGTCCCGGACGTGGCCCAAGTTCTCGCGCTCGTCGACGATCAGCGGACCATCGAGCTCACCGAGCAGTACCTCGATGAAGCCGAGGATGCCGTTCAGCGGCGTCCGCAGCTCGTGGTTCAAGAGCCGCAAGAGCGAGTCCGGCGACTCGCTGCTCGATGCAGCTCGGGGCGGCGGCATGACTGTGGTCGAAAGGCGCGCCACACCGCGCGTGCCGCCTGCAGCCGAGGGCTGCGGACCCGAGTCCGCCGCCGAACAGTGTTCGCGGAGCCGCGCGCGCAACCCGACGGCGAGCCGGGCCGAGCTCGAGAAGGTGCGGAACCCGACGCCACGGTGCAGCGCGGCCGATGCGAGAAAGCGCCCGAACCAACCGTCTGCGTCGTACGCGAACCAACCGTGCTCGACGCGCGTCACGACGTATGCGACCGCGTTTTCCGGAACGCGTTCGTCGCTACCCGCTGCATCGCCGCGAGTCACGAATACTCGGCCTTGTGGACCGACTTCCACTCCAGCTACGCGATGCGCGATCACATGTCGGACACCGGGATAACAAACGATGTCACCGGGCCGGATCGAACCACGGTCAGGCGGGGTCACGTAAAGCAGACTGTTCGACGGCACGAAGGGGAACATGCTCCCGCCAAGCGCCCAAATCGTCTCCAATGCGCCTCCTTGAGGCCGGATGTCTGCTGCTAGCCTGCGCTTACTGCGCCCGGACCGGCGCACTCATCGAGAGGATTGCCAGCCGATTTGCCGCAACTGAGCACCAAGTGCTCGAAACGACCCGTCTCTTCGATCCGAGGAGCTGTGTACGGTCTGCGCTCGATGGCGGCTGGTTCGGAGGGCTCAACAGCTGGCTCGTGTGTCTTCATACTTCGCCTCTCAATACAGAATCGTAAATCCGCCGTTGCTCGTGTTGGCAGTGGGTTCACCCACGACTAGGTCGACCCAGCCATCGCCATTGATGTCTCCAACTGGCTGTACCGTACGCCAGCCCGCTCCGCTACGTGCGGTCGGGTTTACCTGCGCAGCGGATTGGTACGTGATCGCGTTCGACGACAGCCGCGAAGGCAAGTCACTGCCGTAAAACACGTAAATCGGAGTCGTTCCGCTCGAGGGCGCCGTTCCGACGCAGAGGTCGTCGAGGCCGTCACCATCGAGATCGCTGCTGGAAGTACCGCCGATGTTGGGGTTGTAGCCGCTGCTCGCACTTAGACCGAGGTTTGCGAACCCGTTGTTCGGCGCGCCGGTCACCGTCAGCCGAGCACTGTTCGAGAAGGTCGAACCGCCCGTGTTGTCGCCGAGGTAGACGTGGAACGAGTCGCTCTGGGAGTCGAACACTGCGACGTCCGGGATTCCGCTTTGCCCGTTGTCGTACCAGTTCCTCAGCCCTGTCATCCCGACGCCGAAGTTGAACGCGGCGCCTGCCGTGTCTTTCAGCACGAGCTCGCTGCTCGGGATCGCCTTCAAGCGCGGCAGCGTGCCGTCGTTCGTGCGCCCGGAGAGGAACAGCAGCTTCGACGTGTTGGTCGCTCCACTTCCGAGTGCGGATAGGAGTACGTCCGTGCCGGGCATGCCATCGCTGTTGCCGGCAGGTGCAACCGCGCTTCCGAGCAGCGTCGAGGCCGTCGCGTTAGTCCCGGTGTTGCCGGCGCCATCGACGTAGAAGCCGACCGGATCACCACTGGGCATTCGAATCGCGACGTTCCAGAACGTAGACGGCCGACTCGGTGCGGTTTGGAACGCGCGGCCCGCGATCGCGTACAAGCGACCGACACCGCCGCGGGTCGGAGCCGTGATCGCGAAATCCGGACGACCATCGGTGTCGAAGTCGCCGATGGGCGCGACAGCCCAACCGAGACCCTCGCTCATCAGCTCGCCGTAGAAGCACACGTCAGCGCCGCACGTGGTCCCGCTCGTACTCGTGAGATCGATCGAAGCGGGCCAGGGATCGCCCGACTTTCGACCGTAGAACAAGTAGACCGCACCCGCCGAGCTCGCCGCAGTCGGGCTCGAGACGTTGAATCTCGGATAGCCGATTGCGAAGTCGTTCGTGCCGTCTCCGTTCACGTCACCGAGCGCAGCTAGACGCGTACCGAACGAGCGGTCTGCAACCGTGCTCGGTGCACCCACCAACGTAACGTCCGGTGCCGTCTTCGAAGTGACGTTCGCGCCGCCGAAGAGCAAGTACGCCCGATCGGTGCCGCCAACCAGCACGTCGCTCACGCCGTCGTCGTTGATGTCGCCGACGGCCGAGATCGCGTAGCCCATACGCTTGAGCTCGGCGACGTTGATCGGAACCTCACGGAACGAGTAGTTCACGTTCGTGCTCGCCGCGATCGGCGAGAGCTGATTGCCCGCGTCTTTCGCGCGGAGCACGCAATTCGTGTTGTCGCCGACACGCAAGGCTGCACTCGAGGACGTCGCAGGCGGCGCGACGCTGCCTCCGAGGCCGACGACGTTCGCCGAGCCCCACCACGCATCTTTGGTCGGCCCATCCGCTTCCATCGCGATCGCCGTCGGTGCGCATCGCAACTCGTACGACTTGAGCTGACCGGCGTAGTCCTGCTCGGGTGTCGCCCAACCGAGCGTCACCGTGCCGGTGCGGAAGGTCGCACCCGACGGGATGTTCACGGTCGTGATCGGAATGCTCTTCGTGGGAGATGCGCCGACCACTGCGACGTCGACCGTGCGACTGACGTTCTTGCCGTCCAGCGAGAGCGTGATCGTGTTCGCACCCGAGTTCAGCGGAACGCAGGTGCTGATCGCACCGCCGGTGACAGTGCCGGTCACCGGCTGAACACCCGCAGTCGCGGTGTAGGTTGCGCCGTTGAAGGTCGGCGAAACCGTTGCAGTGAGCGCCGCGCCGAAGCCCGGATCGCACACGTCACTCACCGGCAAGAGCGCTTGGTCTTGCGTCGGCGCAGTGATGTCGAGCATCGTCACATCGACGTCGACCGATGGCTTCGCCGTGCCACCGTTGGTCACCGTGCTCGCGAGCTCGACTGCGATGGTGTTGAGGCCGTCGCTCACCGGGATGCACAGGTTCATCGTCGTGCCGCTGATCGTGACTGGCACGAGAGTTCCGCCGTTGATCCGGTAGCCGAGGCTGCGCATGCCCGTTTGGTCGAGCGTGATCGCAACCTGCACTCCGAACTGATCCGGCGACGCGGGCATCAGCGGGCAACTACCGGCCGGACCAAACGGAGCTCCACTCGCCGGCGAGGTAATCGACAGCGTCGGAAGATCTGCCACGAGCGTGATCGGGCACGTCTGAGTCGCCGTGTTCGCGTAGTCGTCCGTGAACCCGAAGCCGAGGTTCAGCGCGATCGGATCCGGTCCCAAGTTCACGTTGCTGAACGTGTAATAGTTCGTCGATGTGTTGAGCGTCGCCGTATTGCCCGACGACACGACTGCGCCGCCATCGGCAGCCGTGACGGACGCCTCGCCCTGCCCCGGCGCGCGCTCCGCGACCGCACCACCGTAGAACACGAACACGGAAGCGAGCGTCGCGTTGCCCGACATCGGTA
>DASRXR010001116.1:0-2276 GCA_035687405.1 Polyangiales bacterium | reverse complement strand
GGGGACGGAACCAAGACCGTTTCGGTAACGCTCCAGGATCGACTCGGCATCCAAACTCCGTTCCAAGCCAGCGTGGATTTGGACGCGACGGCGCCCGTCGCTGGAACGCTGACCGCAACGCCGAGCGACAGTCTTGTCTCGCTTTCCTGGGATGCCGCGACTGACGCCCTCAGCGGCATCCAAGGCTATCGGTTGTTGATGAGCACGACGACGACGCCGACCTCGTGCAACAACGGTCAGCTGATCTATCAGGGTACTGACACAGCGTTTCAGCACACCAACGTTTGGAACGGTGGCAACTACGGCTATCGCGTTTGTCCGATCGACCTCGCCGGCAACATCGGCGTCGGTGCAACCGCACAAGCGCGCCCCGCGCCGGAGTACGATCCTCCGACCGGTACCGTAGTGATCAACGCGGGCGATCTGCTGACGAGACTCCACACAGTCACGCTCGAGCTCGATGCGGCCGATGCCAGTCCCATCACATCGTTCTGCGTGAGCCAAACGTCGACGTGTACCAGCTGGATGCCGTGGACGACGACGAAGCCGTGGACGTTGCGCGGTCCGAATGGGCTCATCACCATCAACGTTTGGTTCCGAGACAACTTCGGGAACGCGAGTGCAGCACCGACGTCAGCGACCATCACACTGGACACACTGGCGCCCTCGCGTTCGACGATCACGACTATCCCGGGTCGCGACGGCATCGATGTGTCATGGACTGCCGCGACTGACATCAACGGCGTCGCTTCTTACACGCTCGTGTGGATGGCAGGTACGTTGGCACCCGCATCGTGCAGCGTCGGCACCGTGGCGTACATGGGGACTGACCTGACGTACTTCGATCCGGTGGGCCCCTCGGGCTATCGCAGCTATCGACTATGCGCGACGGATGAAGCCGGCAACACCAACGTCGGCGCGGTGAAGACGGTAGTTCAACCGGTGAGCACCGTGGTTCAGCAATCGAACATCTTCAGCATCACGGCCGAGAGCGCTAGGTTATCCGTCGGCGGTGCAGCCAATTCCAGTGCGGCGCGTCACAGGCTGATTTCTTCTGGCGAGCTACCGAGTTGGACCGCTGGGCTGTCGCGCGCCGAGCTCATGCAAGCGTTGCACGAGCATATTCGGCAGACCGTCGGGCGCTCTCGGGATCCGTTGACTGCGTGGGACGTCGTGAACGCCGCGATCGACGACGACACGCTTCAACTGCGCGCTGGCATTCACGCGACGCTGGGCGTGAGCGGTTTAGCTCAAGTGTACAAATGGGTGGAGGAGGCTGATCCCGGCGTCCAGCTCTACTACAGCGACTATGGCGTCGAAGGTTCGAGCGCCAAGGCGGATGCGGTCTATCGGTTGGTCCAAGATCTGATCGAGCAAGGCGCGCGCATCGACGGCATTGGGACGCAAGCCGAGCGCGGCCTCCGCGGACTCTAAGCGCCGAGAAGCCAACGCCGAGGGGCCGGCAGCATGCCGAAAGTTCGGCACCTGCGACCGCAAAACCATTGGGTTTTCGTCCATCAGCGCGCGCATCGGGTGGGTGGCTCGCCCCATGCACTGGACCGGAGCAAACACCTTCTCAGATGAGGTTTGCGATGGAACTTCTGAATCCTGCGGTCGAGATTGCCTACGCTGGGCTGCGCGCGTTGAAGACCGTCGCGATCGTGGATGGAGAGTTGCACGCGCTCGAGCGGCGATTTTTCGAAGCCGTCCAGCGATCGATTCTGAAGACGGATTTCGATGTCGAACAACTCCTGCCGATTGCACCCCAGCAGCTTGCGGCAGCGGTGACGTCGGCGGAGTTTCGCGAACGGATCCTCTCGGCGTGCATCATCATGGCGTTGATCGATGGAGAGGTGTCCTCGGCGGAAGGAAGTCTGCTCGAGCAGTATGCGCAGGCGTTCGAGATGTCGAGTCACGCGTTGACCGATGTGAAACGCCTGATCGATCGCAATCTGACGGTCGCGCGGATCGACATCGCGCGGCGTTCGTTCCTCGGCCAGCGCGGCCGCGCGTATCTCGCCGATCAAGGCGTACGCGGCTTCGCGCGCACGCTGCGTAGCTTGCTCGGGATCGAGAACCGCGCGTTGGCGGCACGTTATCCGGCGCTCGCGGACCTGCCGCGCGGCACGCTCGGGCGCGAGTACTTCGAGTTCGTGCGTGCGAGTGGTTTTGCGCTCCCCGGCGAGAAGAATGGTGCGCCGGAAGTGATCGTGTTCCACGACTGTCTGCATGTGCTCGCTGGCTATCGCACGACGAGTCTCGAGGAAACACAGATC
>DASRXR010001115.1:0-2791 GCA_035687405.1 Polyangiales bacterium | reverse complement strand
CCATAGCGGGGCTCGACAAGAGTTGGGACATTGTACTGACTCGCCAACGTCCACTCGTGCGCCCACACGTGGGCCCAGCACGACAGCGTAGCGGCGCGCCCACGGTGCGGAAGCGCTGCTGCGGCAGCGGCCACAATCGGCAGCCATAGCTGTGGCTTGAAACCGTTGTCGGTCGGATCGTGTGTCTTGATCGCGGCGAAACAGGACGCGTGCGTCTTCAGCAGCGTAGTCATCGTGCAGCTGCCCCTCATCCACTCGACTTTCGCGGCGATAGCGTTTTGCGCAAACGCTACTGCTTGATGGCTCTTGTAGGGGCTACGCCTGAGTTGGCGGAGGGGGACCTGTGCCTGGCGGACCGCAAACTCGTGTGCATAGACGGGAGGAAGCGAAGGCAGATGCGACGCGAAGCAGATTCTGGCAGCAGGAGTAATCGACCTGTCGCTCAGAAGCTCGGACGCACGCCGAATCGATACACGCTGATCTTCGCTTGTCACGATTTGCTGCGCGTCGGGTGTGTCGCGCGCCGAGCTCAGCGGCTGCTGTTCATCAAGACTCAAGCGAGTCGCTCTCACAAGATATTCCTTCGAGGCCGCTAAGACTTCTCTGACGCCGTGCTGGACGCTCCGCTGAGCATGACTGCTAGCGTCGCGGCCAATCTGAGTCGCGCGCAATCCTCGGCAAACGGGGCCACAAGCGCGTGCTGAAGATATGCACGTGGATCAAAAGCGGAAGTGGACCGACCGAGAGCCACTGGACGCGGTTGTTCGTGGAGCGTGTGGATGTGAGCTACGGATCGCGCGGGGTGCTTGGTTCGGACAGCAACGCAACTGGCGCACGCTGTCTCGTCGCCGACTTCTAGCGTACTGGGGCCATGAGCGTGGATGTTGCTACGCGCTCACGAGCTGGTGGGATGCGTCTCTGTCACGTGACACAAATCGGCCTCCACACGGGCTCGGTGGCGAGCCCCGTACTGCGCCGTGAATGCGCCAGACCCCGGCACAGCTGTTGCAATGCGCGGCCGATAGCAGGGGTGACCAACTATGAACCAAAATTCTGAAACAGCGCGCGGCCGAGACAATGGCCCCGAGCGCGAGCAGGCGGGTGCTCTGACGAGTAAGTCGCACGAGGTCGCGGAGCTGGCCCGTCAGGTCGCTACGGACCGCGTAGATTCACTGCGCCAAAGCACTCAAACGGCGAAACAACAAGCGGCGGACAAGATCCGCAAGTTGGGGGCGACCATCCGCAAAGTGGGCGAGCACATGCGGGTCGAAGATCAGACCTACATCGCGCAAAAGGCCGCGAGCGCCAGTGAGCGGCTCGACGACTTCGCGGAGTACGTTCACTCCGCCGAGATCTCGACGCTCGTGCGCGACACACGAACGCTCGCGCGCACCAGCCCCGCAGTATTCTTTGGGAGTGCCGCCGTACTCGGGCTCGTAGCCGGAAGGTTTCTAAAGGGTGTGAGCGACGCTGGCGTGGACACAGACACGGGCGGAAGTCCTCGCGAGCAAGTGCGCCCACGCCGTGATGTTGCCCGGGAGCAGGTGCGCCCACGGGGTGATGTTTCTCCCCGCAAGCAGGCTGTGCGATGACGCCGGCATACGAAGTCGGTCCGGCGAAAGGCGAGGAAGTAATGCCGCCGTGGACCGCAGCATTGCTGACCGGCGTGGTTTTCACTGGCATCGGCGTCGCAGTGCTCCGGCGTAAGGTGGAGCTGCCACCGCCGCCATCCGCTGCCGATCTCGTCCCCCAGCGCACCGTAGCAAACATCAAAGCAGACACTCAGGCCATCGAGGAGGCCAGTCATGGCACAGCAACACACTCATAAATCTACGAATCAAAGCAACAAAGACAAAGAAGCAACGAAGACTTCCACCGAGATCGAGAGTCAGATCGGTGAGACCCGCGCCGCGATGTCGGACGACATCCGAGCGTTGAGCGACAAGTTCAGTCCCGCCCACCTCAAGGAAGAAGCCAAAGATGCAGCCAAAGGCGTTGTGAACAGCGCGGCGGATGCTGCAATGGACAAAGCCGGCGACGCGAAAGACGCCGTCGTCGATAAGGCGATCGAGGTCAAGGACGTCGTGGTCGACAAGGCGATCGAGGTCAAGGACAAGGCCATCGAGGTCGAGCAGGTGGTTGCGGAGAAAGCGATCGAGCTGAAAGACGACGGGGCTGAGTTGCTCGCCGAAGCGAAGGACGCAGTCGTAAAGACGCTCGACGACGTGGGCGAGCAAGCAAAACGCTTGGGTGGTGCCGCCTGGCGGTACACTTCAGCGAACGCGGTGCCATTGGCATTGGTTGGAATCGGCACCGGCTGGTTGATCGCGAACTCGAGACGCTCGAGCAGCGAGGTTTCGTCTCCGCGGTTGGCAGCAGGCTACGACTCGGACTACGACGACGACGAGTTCGATGACGAGCTCTATCCGGAACGCGACGACGTGTTCGTCACGGATTCGAGTCCAGCGAAGCAGCCTCGGCAGGGTGTTACAAAACGACGAGCTGGCAGACCCGCATCTGCGCGGGCAAGCTCGGCTCTAGGCAACGGTGGCCCGAACCGCTCGGCATCGAATCTGCAAAACAAAGCGAGCGCGCTTGCATCGCAAGCGAGCGACGTAGCGCGCACCACGAAACACAAGATCGAAGACGATGCAGCGCGAGCTACCGACCTCGTCCGCAGCCGCTTGGGGCAGGGAACGGACTACGTACGCAAAGGTGTTGCGCGTGCGACAGACGCGACGAAGACGTTCGCGGACAACAATCCGATCGCGCTGGCAATGGCGACGCTTGC
>DASRXR010001114.1:0-32561 GCA_035687405.1 Polyangiales bacterium | reverse complement strand
CGAGGCTCATTTCGTCGATCGGAGTCCGAAGTCGAGCGGGAATAGCGGCGGGCCCGAGATCGCGATCGGCTCTGGAGAATCAGCGACTGCGTGTCCCGACACAGTCGACCTCGACGTGACCGTTCAGCTCACGACGGCCGGGGGAGCATTCGACGAGCGCTTCGATGCGACGCTTCGCGCGAAGGGTCCGAACGTCGCGCGAATCTACGCGTCGCGAAAAGCGGCGGAGCTCGAAGGCAGCTTCGAAGCGAGCCTGGACAGCGATCCGAGCGCGGTCCTCGAGAGTGTTCAGTTCGATCTGACGTTTTCCAAGCTCGGTCAATCAGGCCAGCTGGGCGTCGGCTTGAAACGGCCGGAACCCGCGGGCTCGAACAACTCGAGCAGCAGCGTTACCAGTAGCGCGATCAATCCGGGTCCAGTCGCGCAGTGGCCCGCGAGCACGAGCTGCACCAATGATCCGATCAGCGGAAGTGGGTTTGGCGCCCGCGTCGACCAAGCGGTCGATCAGTTCAGCGTCAAAGACGGGGTCGATCGCTTCAACGCGACCAAACTACAGCTGACCGGCGCGGGCGCGGCGGCGACGAAGTTGAGCGCGCAGTTTGCGCCGTCGGGCAGCGCGTGTGCCGTGCTCGAGAGCTCCGACTTCGGACCGGCTCAGTCGCTTCCGACGATCTCGGTCAGCGGCGAGCTCACACTTCGCAGCGACGACAACCGGATCGACGGCAAGTGGCCGATGCAGCTGAGTGCGGCGGCCGCAGCGGATGGCAGCCTCGGTACGGTGAAAGTCGCGTACGACTTGCACGGCAGCATCATCGCTTCGCTCGTCGACGCAGCAGTCTTCGAGTCCACCTACGGCATCCACGGCTTCGACATGACAGGCTACGACGAGGCCGGCGTGCTGCTCACGCTCACGATCGGTCCCGATGCGGCCGTCAGCGGCGAGCTAGTCGTGAACGGCGTGAAGCGGCCCGACTGCCAAACGCAACCGCTGCCAGCGACCCCGCCGGGTGGGGGCGCGAGCACGCCGGGCTGCGCGGGATTGCAGTTCACACCGGTCTGGACCGCGGCGATCGCAGCAGGAAACTGAGAAACCGCTGAACGAGCGGCTCGACCACGGACTCCGTGATCGAGCCGCTTTCAATTCTCAGGATCCACTCATGCCAGGATCCGCACCTTCGGCTCGCGATCGAAGAAGCGTTGCTTCGCCGCCTCGATGAAACCGTTCTGCACGGAGACGACACCGGCGTCTGGTTGCACGCCGGCCTTGTCGAGCAGCGGCTTCGCCTCCGGCGTGTGCCCGATCGCTTTCAGGTGACCGAACGCATCCATCACGAACTGCACCGCAGCCGCCTCTTTGAGCAGCAAGTCGGTGCCTTCTTTCGACAGCACGACCGCGATCGCGTCCACCATCACCGAAGGCGTGCCTTGCAGCTGGCCATCGGCCGCGATCGAGCTTCCGTCTTTCAGCTTCACGGCCCCGACCTTGGGCGCGATCAGCTTCGGAGTTCCACCGGCGCTCTTCACCGCCTTTTGCAGTTCTTGAACGATTGCACCGTCCGAGCCATCCGCGATCAAGATGCCGACCGCGCGGCCTTCGAGCGTCTTCTTCATGTTTCCCACGATCCGCAGCTTCGGTGAAACCTCGAGGTCGATCACCGGCGCCGCAGGTTTGGATGCCGCAGGCAGCGGGATGTTGAGCCCCTTTGCGACGCGGTCCGCCAGACTCTCGTCGACATTGCGCAGGTTCGAAACCATGCGTGCACGCACCGCATCGAGCCCGACCTTCGACAGCTCGAACACGAACGCCGATGCCATGTGCGCTTGTTCGGCCGGGTGCTGCGAGCGGAAGAACAGCCGCGCCTGACTGTAGTGGTCGGCGAAGCTCGACGCGCGAACACGCAGCGTGGTCTCCGCCACCGGCTCACGGAAGCTCGTGAAGCCCGAGGCCGGACACTCGCGCGGCCCTCCATCTTCGCCGGCATCCGCCAAGCTGTTGGGCTCGTAGTTCGCCCGGCCTTTGAACTCGGCGGTCTGCATGTGTCCATCGCGCTGGAAGTTCTGGAACGGACACTTCGGCGCGTTGACCGGAATGCGATGGAAGTTCGTCGACCCGAGGCGCTTCAGCTGCGTATCGAGGTACGAGAACAAACGCCCCTGCAACAGTGGATCACTCGTGAAGTCGACGCCGGGCACGATGTTCGCGGGGCAGTACGCGACCTGCTCCGTTTCCGCGAAGAAGTTGTCCGGGTTCCGATCGAGCACCATCTTTCCGACGAGGCGAATCGGCACGACCTCTTCGGGGATCAGCTTCGTCGAGTCGAGAACGTCGTATGGCAGGCTCGCCGCGAGCTTCTCGTCGAACAGCTGCAAACCCAGCTCCCACTCGGGATAGTCGCCGCGCGCGATGCTCTCGTGCAGATCGCGCCGGTGGTAGTCGGGATCCGCGCCCGCGATCTTCACCGCTTCATCCCAAATCGTCGACTGCAAGCCGAGCTTCGGCTTCCAGTGGAACTTCACGAACGTCGACTTGCCGTCGGCGTTCAACAACCGGAAGGTGTGGATGCCGAACCCTTCGATCATACGCAGCGAGCGCGGGATCGTGCGGTCGGACATCGCCCACATCAACATGTGAGTGCTCTCGGGCATCAGCGACACGAAGTCCCAAAACGTGTCATGCGCAGTCGCCGCCTGCGGATAGCCGCTGTTGGCTTCCATCTTCACGGCGTGAATCAGATCCGGGAACTTGATCGCATCCTGAATGAAGAACACCGGGATGTTGTTGCCAACCAAATCCCAGTTGCCCTCCTTCGTGTAGAACTTGACCGCGAAGCCGCGCACATCGCGCGGCGTATCGACCGACCCGGCACCACCGGCAACCGTGCTGAAGCGAGCGAACAGCGGCGTCTTTTCGCCTTTACGCTGGAAGATGTCCGCGCTCGTGATGTCCGACAATGAGTCGTAATTCTCGAAGTAGCCGTGCGCCGCGGAACCGCGGGCGTGCACGATGCGCTCCGGAATGCGCTCGTGGTCGAAGTGGAAGATCTTCTCTCGAAGTACGAAGTCTTCGAGCAGCACTGGGCCGCGCGGGCCGGCCTTCAGCTGGTTCTGATCATCAGAGATCGGGATGCCCTGATTCGTCGTCAGTTTTGCCCCATCGCCACTGACTTGCTGATGCGTTTCGCCGCCCGCCGGCGTCGCCTGGTTACTTTTTGCCTGCTTCGTCGCCATGGATGCTCCCGCGCCGGTCAACTGTTCGAGGTTTTGCCCAAACTTAGACGTGCGCCCGCGCACCACCGCGTCAAGGTCGGCGCGACCAGTCGAGCACTGCAAAACTCGCAGTGATACTCGGAACCGATCCAGCCGATCGCTTACAGCGCGTTGAGATTCGGCGGCTCGCCGAGCACTGCACCGCGGACGTCACCATGCGCGAGGAGTTGCTTCGCAACTTGCGCCAACAATCGCTGCGGTGGACGACGGCGAAATCCTGATTCCACGTGGAGCGCAAGCACAGCTGCAATTCGCCGCACGCCCTTGTGCTCTTGAATGGCCATCACGGCGTGATAGCGCTTACCTTCGGCATCGACGTACTCCGCAGACACGCTGTGGGCAGCCTTCCCGCCCTGTGCAGTCGGCGTTCCCATGTCGTGAGCTGAACTGTCCACGGTGTCGTAGTCTTCGTCGCCGGACGTATCCACGGTGTCGTAGTCGTCGTCGGACACGCCCGCCGTGTCGACGGTCTCGTAGTCCTCTGCATCCACGTTGGTGGTAGCCGTGAGCGCTGCTGTCTCGCGCTCGGCCGAGAGCCAGCGCCACAACCATTGCTCGAGATCCGGCTCGGCTTCGATGCTCGGCAATCCGGCGAGCGCGATCAATCGGTCGCCTTGCACCCCGTACAAGTGCCCGAGGTAACTCTCGGAGCTTTGAAGCAGCATCGTGAGCGCACAACGCGCGCGATCCGAAGCATCCACACATTCGAGGATCCGACTCACGATCGTGTTGTTCTGATCCAGCTCCGGCGACTCCGGCTCGAGCCGCAGCGCAACTTCGAATGGCGGGGCTTCGGCCGGGGCTAGATCCTGCTGTCGAGCTTCGTCCATGAGCCGCGCGAACTTCGCCGAGACCGCAGCGTTCGGACTTCGCGAGAACTCGCGAGCGCAGCTCTCCGCGGCGCGTTCGAAGCCCGCGCGATCGAGCAGCGCGATCGCGATCCGCGCGCGCGCCTCGTAGAACACGCCGAGCGCGAGCCCGTGCGCGCCGATCGACTCGATGTGCTGGGTCAGCGGTTCGATGATCCCGAGCGCGCGTTCGGATTGGCCTGCGACTGCAAACGCGAGCGCACTCTCCATCAGGATGAAGCGCTGCGCCATCGTGAGCTCTTCCGTGTGCGCGATCTCCATGTACTGCTGCGCGCGCTCGAGCGACTCCGCCTTGCGCCCGAGCTCTCGCAGCAGCTTGATGTGTTGCGCCGCGAGAAAGCCCCACGGCAAGTTCTGGCCGGGCACAGCGAACTGGAAGCCTGCGAGCACGTGTTCGAGCGCTTCTTCGAGATCACCCGACAGATAGCGATAACAACTCTGACCGTAGAGAAACAGCGGTTGCCAGCCGCGATGCGAATGCGCGAGCTGCTCGAGAGAATCGAGCATGCGTTTGACGCCGAGCAGATCCGCTGCGAGGAAGCTCGCGGACATTTGAAGACCGACACCCGTGCCCGGGTAGTGCGTCTCGTCGTCTTGCAACTGCAGCAGCTCTGCGCGGCGGGCAGACTTCGCCGCGGATTCGGCGTCACCCTGACTCAGCTGCAAGAGCGAGCGCACGCGCCAGGCATTGACTCGCAGCTGGCGGCGGCCCTCGAGAAACTGAGCGTGCTCTTCCGCGTGATCGATGCCGTTGACCCCTTCGTGCAGCGCGAGCACGTATCGCACCGCGACTTGGGCACGTTCGGCCTGTGCATCGTCCATCCCGGCTCGGTCCGGCTGGGCGATGCGGGTCAAGATGTCTTCGTAGAGTCGGCACGCGCGCTCGGCCCGACCGGAAAGCCAATCGCGCGTCGCAGTTTTCGCCTGCGTGATGATCCGGAGCGCAGGGGAGAGAGGCAGGAGCGGTTCGAGCTCGGGAAGCTTGTCGAGGATCGTGACGTCGAACGCAGAGCCCGCGATCGAGCTCGCTGCCCCGGTGAGCCGCGCGAGCTCTCGCACCGCATCCACGAGCACGTACACCTTTTCGCCTTCGGGCAACCCGAGATAGCGCTGCTGTGTTTGCGTCAATGCAGCCGAGAGGCGCTCCTTGTCCGGCAAGTGCGACAGCTCTTCGTACAGCGTTAGGCCGCTGTCGCGCTTCAGCTGTGCGATCACCGGCGGTAGCCAGCGCTCGAACGCGTTCGCTTCGAGCAAGAGTGCCGCCTTGCTCAAGAGCGCCATGCGCAAGCGGTGCGTCGCGCGCGCCGGCAAGCTGGCGTCGCGCTCCGCGAAAGTGACTGCAGCTTCCAGCAGCGGGAGCGGAGGGAGCCGCGCTTGCAGGTCGGCGCTGCACAAGAGCGTCACGGCTTCGAGCTCACGGCCCGCCGCCATCAAATGTTCGGCGCGCGGGACGACCCCGGCACCAGTGTTCGCGAGCAAGTCCGCGAGCCGCCCGTGCAGCGCCGCTTTGCGCGCAGCATCCATGCGCGACGAGAGCACGCTCACGAACCCGCTCTGACTGAACGAGTAGTTTTCGCTGTTTGCGGTCAGGACTCTCGCGGCGACGAGGTCTTCGATCGCACGGTACACGCGATCTTGATCGCGGTGCTCCGTCAGTGCCTTGTACGCCGCAGCGGGAAATGCTTGCGCGTCTCCGATACACAGCGCTTCAGCGAGCTCGCGCGCATCGGGACTGAGCGCATCGAGCCGGCGCGCCAACGATTCCGACAGCGTGGCAGGCAGATCCGACGTGTCGAGGTCTTGCGGCAAGAGCCAACTTCCGGACTCGTAGCGCGCGAGACCCCGATCGACGAGGTGCTGCGCGAGCTCGATCGTCGCGCGGGGACTGCCGAGCGAGAGCCCGTGGATGTGGCCGGCGATCAGACCGAGGTTCTTCGCTTCACCGAACACCGAGCGCAGCAGAGCTTCGGTTTGATCCGCAGCCAGCGGCTGCAGCGTCTCGCGCAGCGCGAGCGAACGCAAGACGGTTGCCGGCGGCGGCTCTCCGGGTCGCTCGGGCTCCATCGCGAGCGCGATCAGAAGGCTTTGACGGTCGGCCTTGTCAGCGAGCGCGGCGAGCCACGCCATCGACGGCTCGTCGATGTGGTCGGCGTCGTCGATCGCGATCAACACGCGCTGTTTGTTGCGCGCGAGAGCGAGCACGAAGTCGCGCAGCTCGCGCAGGACGAGGCTGCGCTCGGGCGGCGTGACCGGAACCGAGTCTGCGCTGTCGGGCCGCAGTTCGTCGATCAAGTGACCGAGGTGCGCGATCGACAAGCGCGTCGCCTCGTACGCTTCCGCCGGCAACAGCGAAAACAACTGCGACGCGATCGCTTTCGCGACGCCCCACGGCTGCGTCGCATCGCTCGCACCGGCGCGCGTCACGACCGTGCTGAGCAGCTTGCCCTCGAACACACAGGCGTCGATCATGCGCGAGCGGCCCGAACCGGCCGGCCCTTCGATCAAAAGCGCGCCGCCATCGCCCCGGACCAGTGAGAGCATGCGGCCGCGAATCGCGAGCAAGGTTCTTTGTCGGCCGACCAGTGTCGGCGTCGCGAGGTAGGCGCTGACGATCTCAGGGAGCTCTTCCTTGGGAAGGTCTGCGATCACACATAGCCGCTCCATGACTTCGGCGGCGGTTTGCGGGCGACCGCCCCGATCGAGCGCGAGCAGCTGCAGCACGAGCGCGCTGAGCGCTGCCGGGATCTCGGCGAACTGCCGCGACGGCGAGGGCGGCTTCGTGCGCCACGCATCCCGGAGATCTTGGGTTCGCCGCGAAGGAAACGCGTGCCGGCCCGTGAGCAAATAAAAGCCCAGTCCACCGAGCGAAAACAAGTCCGCACGGGCGTCGAGCGACTGCATCTGCAGGACTTCGGGGGACATGAAGGGAGGCGTACCGATCACGTCGTTCGCCGCACCCATCGACACCATCCCGCCAAAGTCGATCAACTTCGCGCGGCCGTCAGCAGTCTTGCGAACGTTGCGAGCGGACACATCGCGGTGGACCAACCCGCGCGAGTGAATGATCGCGAGCGACGATGCGATGTCGCGCAACAGTGCGCATGCCTCTTGCCAGGGAAGGCGGCCGCCCGCGTCGAGGTCGGAGCCGTCGAGCAGCTCCATCGTGTAGTAAGGACCATCGGCGTCGACCCCGAAGTCGTAGACCTCGATGATGCGCGGATGTCTCAGGTGCGTGAGCGTGTGAAACTCGCGCTCGAGCAGAGCTTTGCGTTTTGCTAACCGCTTCTTGTCGTCCGCCCAAACGCGCTTGAGTGCGTAGCGCGCGCCGCTTTTCGCGTCGCGCACACGATACACCGCAGCCATGCCGCCCCGCCCCAGTGTGTCTTCGATTACGAAGCGCCCGC
This sequence comes from Polyangiales bacterium, assembly GCA_035687405.1. GTDB lineage: Bacteria > Myxococcota_A > Polyangia > Polyangiales > JAFGIB01 > JADGRF01. The sequence goes on along the minus strand of DASRXR010001114.1, from coordinate 25,021 downwards.
CAATCACGCCGGTCGGCGGTGGTTGCGAGCTTGTGGCGCCTGCCATGATGCATGCTGTCATCCGCGCTCGAATCGCGTCAACGGCCAGCGTCTTGCATACACGCCGCTCACAGCGGCGTTCATCCGGTGTCGGTGCATGTGTCAGACTGACTATTAGGTTCCTGAACAGCGTGTGACGAATAGCTGTGTCCGTGATCCGCGATCTGCGCGCGGTCAATTCACCGGCTATCACGCTGCGTGCGTCGGCCGAGGATGTGTCGACTCGCAATGTCCCACGGCAGGAAGGCGCCGTTTGTACAGCATAAAGTCACTCGTTTCTGGCTTGCATCCGAGCGCAAGGTGATCAGAGTTAACGCCGCATGTGCTGCGCGTCGCGCGCACACTTGCCACGCGAGGTCGGCTGCCCCCAGTGCAAAAGAGCTCGCGCTTTTGCCTCTGTCTTTCACGCATCCGCCACTGGCGCTGCGTGGCGAACACCAGACACGAAAGGAGCAGCGCAACCGCGGGAGCGGAGCGCATCAGACTGCCATGGACGATGGACTCTTGGGTGAGGTGCGAGACCACGACATCCGCGTCGCGCGGAGCGGCGTCGAGATCTGGATCGGCTCGGAGCCGACGTTCACCCAGGCTCAGTCCCAGCATCCGTGCTGGCTGACTGAGGCAGACAGCGGCGAAAAAGAGGCGCATGCACGCGCCCTACTTCTCGCGCTCGCGCCGCGTCTCGGCGGCGATGTCCAATTGCTGCGCGTTCCGGGTCGGCTTTACCCCGGTGAAGACACCCCGAGGTTTTGTTTCGGAGCGTTGTTCGAACGGCATGCCGAATCGAGGTGGCCGGCCGCCCGCGCAACCGATCTCGACTCGGCCGAGGTCCCTGCACCTACACCTTCGGAGTCGGAAGCTTGGCTGACGATCACGCCCGACCCCGCCGTGGTCGAGGTCAATATGGCGCCCGCGCACGACCTCGCGACGTTTGCATATTGGGTCGAGGGCATCTTCGCCGCCGCTGCCGAGGTGGGGCTCTCGCCTTCGCGATTTCGTTACAACGGCGACCTCACGGACTCGGGTGGTGGCGGGCAGATCACGTTCGGAGGTCCTTCGCCCGCGCGGAGCCCGTTCTTCGTGAAGCCTCAGCTGTTGCCGGGTTTGATCCGCTATCTCAATCGTCACCCCTCGCTCTCGTATTTGTTCGCGCCGGCATGCTGCGGAAGTGCGAGCCAGGGGCCGCGCGCCGATGAATCCGTGCGCGAACGTTTCGATGAGTTGCCGGTTGCGCTCGCGTACTTGGCTGCGCGCGGTGATGCGGCGACGCCGGCCGAGCTGTGGGGGACACTTGCGCCGTTGCTCGTCGATGCGGGAGGCAGCACGCATCGCGCGGAGGTCAACGTCGAGAAGCTGTGGAACCCGTGGTTTTCGGGTCGCGGTCAACTCGGGCTCGTCGAGTTGCGCGCGTTGCGGATGCCCAAGACCCCCGCACGGATCACTGCCATCGCTGCGTTGTTCCGTTCGATCGTGGCGCGGCTCGCGACTGAGCCCTACCTCGAGCCGGTCGTCGATTGGGGCTCACGCCTTCACGACACGTTCGGCTTGCCTTGGTACCTCGATCGCGACCTCGAAGCCGTGCTGGAAGATTTGGAAGGTCACGGGTTTGGTCTCGGACCGAAGCTGGTCGCAGAGCTTCGGGCAGGGGCCGAACCGCTCGCGACGCTCGAGCTCGGAGATGCGACGCTCGAGCTGCGGCCGGCGATCAGTTTCTGGCCACTGCTCGGCGACCTCGTGTCTCAGGAACAGCGCGGTGCGCGGCTCGTGGATTCCAGCTCGGCGCGGTTGCAGCTACTGGTTCGGGCTCCGCAGGGAGGCGCGCTCGGCAAGCTCGCGGCCAACGGTTGGAGCGTGCCGCTCCAGCGCGTGAACGATGCAGCAACCGTGCGCGGCGTCGGCAGTGTCATCTATCGGACGTTCGTCCCGCAGCTCGGTTTGCATCCCGGCATCGCGTCGCATGACCCGCTCGTGATCGAGTGGGAGCGGGGCAACGAGTGCTTGCGAACCGAGATCTACGCGTGGAAGCCCGGTGGCGGTCCGTATCAGGGGTTGCCAGCCGATGCCACGGAAGCGCAGGCACGCCGCGAAGCGCGCGTGATCGTGACGCAGGCGAAGCCGAGCGAATCGCGGCCGAGCAAAGCCACGAGTCTCGCGCTCGATTTGCGCCGGCAGCATTAGCCGTCAGGCGAGCGCCTCCACTCGCGACGGCCGCCGCATGCGCGGCAAGGCGTCGAGTAGTGAACGCGTGTAGGCGTGCGTTGCGGTCGCCATCACTTCCGCGACAGGGCCGGCTTCGACGACTTTGCCTTCCTTCATCACGATCACGTGATCGCACAGCAACCGAACGACGGAGAGGTCGTGGGTCACGAGGATCATGCTCATGTCGAGCTGCTCCTTGAGGTCCGCGAGGAGCAGCAAGATCTTCGCTTGCACCGAGACGTCGAGCGCAGTCGTGGGCTCATCGAGAAGCAACACGCGCGGTGACGGCGCGATCGCGCGCGCAATGCCGACGCGCGCACGCTGGCCGCCAGACAACTGGTGCGGATAGCGGTCGAGGAACATCCGTGGCAGCTGCACGAGCTCGCTCAGCTCGGTCACGCTCGCATCGATCGCGCTCGGGTCTCGCATGCCGCGTAAGAGGCGCAGCGGCTCTGCGATCGTGCGGCGCACCGTGTAGCTGGGGTTCAAGCTCTCGGTCGGATCCTGGAAGACCATCTGCACGCTCGAGCGCCCTGCCCCGCCGGCTTCACCGATCGGCTTGCCATCGAGCAGCATGGCGCCGCGCGTCGCAGGCAAGAGGCCCGCGATCATCCGCGATAGGGTCGTCTTGCCCGAGCCCGACTCGCCGACGACACCGAGGCATTGGTGCTCGAACAGCTTGAACTCGAGCGCTTGGACTGCATGAAACAACTCAGGCTCCGCGCTCGCACGCAAGCGCGCGAGGAAGCTTTGCTTGCGCGGATAGCTCTTCCACAAGTCGAGCACGTTCAACACGGGTCGTTCGTCAGTCATCGGCGATCTCCGTCTGCGCGAGCGCCGCGCGTAAAGCATCGAGGCTGTGCGTCAGCGCGGGCGTCGCTGCGAGCAAGCCTTTCGTGTACGGATGGCGTGGCGTCTCGAAGATCTCGTCGGTCGTACCGGCTTCGACGACTTCGCCCTGCTTCATGACGACGATGCGATCGCAGAACTCACCGGCGAGCGCGAGGTCGTGCGTGACGAGGACGCAGCCCATGCCATGCGCAGCGCGGGCTTGACCGATCAACTCCATGATCGCGCGCTGAGTCACGACGTCGAGGCCGGTCGTCGGTTCGTCCGCGATCAGCACTTTCGGCTTCCGCGCGAGCGCCATCGCGATCAGGATGCGCTGGCACTGACCACCCGAAAGCTCGAACGGATACGCTTTCATGCGCTCGGGTCCGCGCGAGATGCGAACTTCATCGAGCAGCTGGAGCGCACGCTCTCGCAACCGAGCCTTCGGCGCAGGTTCCGCGGTGGCGAGCACGTCCATCAGCTGCGCGCCTACGCTGCGGATCGGATGCAGCGCCGTGCGCGGATACTGGAAGATCATCGCGAGCTCCTCCGGCGGCATGCGCGGCGCGGGAGCACCGGCCTGCAAGAGCAAGCGATCGCCGAAACGCACGTGGCCACCGGCGATCTTCGCGTTCTTGTCGAGCAAGCCCATCATCGAGAGGCAGCCCACGGACTTGCCGGAGCCTGATTCTCCGACCAGGCCGAGACGTTCGCCCGGGGCGATCTCGAACGACACGCCCTTGAGCGCTTCGACGTCGCCTCCGCGCGTTCGAAACACCACGCGAAGGTTGCTGACACTCAACGTGTCACCGGACGCGGGTTGGAGTTTGGGTGTCAGGTCGACTGCAGCTGTCAGTTGAACAGTCATGTGCGTTGCCTCGGGTCCAACAAGTCGCGGACGCCGTCTCCCATGAAGTTGAAGCACAACACGCAAAACATCAGAGCGATGCCGGGGAAGAAGCAGGCCCACCAATGGCCGGAGACGACGTACTGCGCGCCTTCGGCGACCATGATTCCCCACTCGGCGGCGGGCGGTCGCACGCCGAGCCCGATGAACGAGAGGCCGGCTGCGTTCAGCACGGCCCAACCCAAGTTGAGCGACATCTGCACGGAGAGCGTGGGCAGGATATTGGGAAGTAGATGGTTGGAGATCACACGAATCGAGCCGTTGCCGGCCAAGATCGCGGCATCGACGTACTCGGCCGTCCTGCGTTGCGCGACTTCGGCGCGCGCGAGCCGCACGTAAAACGGAGCGTTCACGAGTGCAGTCGCACAGACGACGCTGCTGACCGAGTTACCCATCGCGGCGACGACGCCCATCGCGAGCACGAACAGCGGAAACGCCATCATCGAGTCGACGACGCGGCCGCTGATCCGATCGAACCAGCCGCCGAAGTAGCCTGACACGCAACCGACTGCGGTCCCGGCGAGGAATGACAACACGACTGCGAACACGGCGATCGTGAGGTCGAGCCGCGCGGCGACGATGACGCGACTAAAGATGTCACGGCCGACTTGGTCCGTGCCGAACCAGTGTGCGCTGCTCGGGGGTTGCAAGGTCGGCCCGACGAAGGTCTCGATCGGATCGAAGGGCACGAGCGACGGACCGATCACCGCGAGCGTGACGAGCACGAACAGCGCGAGCACGCCGACGGCCGCGAGCGAGTTGTTGGATAGGACGTAACGTCCGTGACGGTACAACGCAGTCAACGTTTTCATGACTCCACCTGCACGCGCGGGTCGATGTAGCCGTACGCGATGTCGATCGAGAGGTTGAGGAGCACGTAGATGAGGCCCATCGAGAGCACGAAGCCCTGCACGGCCGCGTAGTCGGAGATCATCAGCGCTTCGAGTGCGAAGGATCCGACGCCCGGCCACGAGAACACTTTCTCGACGAGCACGTTTGCGCCGAGCAGAAACGAGAACACCATGCCGAGCATCGTGACGATCGGCAGGAGTGCGTTGCGGAGCGCGTAGACGATCAGGACTTTCCAGGCCGGCAAGCGGTTTGCGCGCGCGGTCCGTACGTAGTCGCTCGACAAGACTCCGAGCATCGAGGCCCGCGTCATGCGGGCGATCGGCGCGAGTGCGAACATTCCGAGCGTGAACGCTGGCAGGATCAAGAAGCGAAGCGCTTCGAGGAACAAGTAGAAGTCGCCGGTCAGCAAGCTGTCGACGGTGTAGAAGCCCGTGATCTTCTCGGGTGCGTCGGTGAACGGCGCGAGCCGGCCCATCGGCGCGGGCAACCAGTCGAGCTGGTAGTAGAAGATGTAGACGAGCAGCAAGCCGGTGAAAAACGTCGGCAGTGACACACCGAGTGTGCTGACGACGCGCGCGGTGTGATCGATCGGTGAGTTCGGTCGAAGTGCGGCGATGATGCCGAGCGGCAATGCCACGATCAACGCGAGGATGAGGCCCAGCGCGGTGAGCTCGATCGACGCGGGCAAGCGGTTGACGAGCTCGCTCAACACCGGCTGGCCGGTGGCCCAGCTATCGCCGAGCTCACCGCGGGTGATCTGCTTGACATAGACCACGAACTGCTCGAACACGTTGCGGTCGAGGCCGAGGCTCTTTCGTACTTCAGCGACGGCGTCGGCGGTGGCAGCCGGACCGGCGAGGTACGCGGCGGGATCACCGGGCAGCGCGCGCGTGAGCACGAACGAGACTATCAGCACGCCGATCAAGCTGATCAGCGCCGGCACGAGCCGCTTCGAAAGGAGTTGCATCGTCATGGGGCGCTCACTGTTTTGTAGAGTTGGCGAAAGTCCACCTGCCGGTGGAACCAGTATTGATAGCCGTGGATGTTCGGCTTCATCGCGACGTCCACGTTGCTTTGAAACAGTGGAATGCGCGGCGTGTCGTCGAATGCCTTGGTGATGAACGTCTTCACCGCGCTCGCATACAGCTCGGGGCTTTCGGCGAAACGCGCCGCGTCGATCGCTTTGTCCATGTCCGGGTTCTGATAGGACATGGTGTTGAACACCGCGTTTTGGCTGTGATAGTTCCAGAAGAAGAAGTAGTCGGGATAGTTCAGCCAGCCGCCCATGTCGTTGATCAAGAACGGCATGCTCTTTTTGCCCATCTCACCGCGCCAGTTCGCGGCGGGGATCTTCTCGAGCGTGACGTCGATGTTCAGCTTGCGAAGGTTCTGCTGGAGCATGAGCGCGATCGGCTCACTCCATGTCGACAGGCCGAGGTTGTAGTAGAGCGTGGTCGAGAAGCCTTTGCTGAGGCCGGCTGCAGCCAATAGCTGCTTGGCTTTCGCGAGATCGGTCTTATACGGATACGGTTGGGGCCACTCCGCCGTCGTCGCGGTCTTCGACGGCCCGCCGTACAACGGAACGCCGCGGCCGTAACACGCCGACCCGTAGATCTGGTCGTAGGGAATCGCGGCTGCGATCGCCTGCCGCACTTCGAGCTTGTCGAACGGCGGCTTCTTCACGTTCATGTCGATGAACCACATGAAGTTCTCGACCGGCACCCCTTGCACTTTGAACGTGCCCTTGGCGGCGAGCTCGGACACGTCGCGCGGTGGCAGATCGAACAACACGTCCACGTCGCCGCGCTCCAGCATCGCGCGGCGCGTCGCTGCGGACGGCACGACGCGCAAGATCACCCGTTCGAGTTGTGGAACCGGGCCGGACTTCCAGTTTTCGAACCGCCGCAGTTGCAGCTGAACACCTGGCTCGAACTTGTCGACTTTGTACCCGCCGCTCGCAGCTGCGTTGTTCTTGAGCCAGGTCTGCGCCCAAGGATCGGTCGGGGTGGCGTGGCTCTTTGCGAGCTTCGAGTTGTAGATCGCCGGCACGGGCACGCCGAGATCGGGAAGCGTGAACTTGTCGTTGCGCACGAGCTTCACGCGAAACGTGTGATCGTCGACGACTTCGAACTGAGCCGGCTTTTCGAGCGAGCCCGCCTTCATTTGAAACGTGGGGAAGCCACCGATCGTCACCGCGCGGTCGAACGACCACTTCACGTCCTGCGCAGTGACCGGAGTGCCGTCGTGAAACGTTGCGTCCTTGCGGAGGAAGAACGTGATCGACTTGCCGGGATCGATCTCCCAGCGCTCGGCGAGCTCCGGTTCGGGCTTTTCGTAGTCGTACATGACTTGCCCGTCGGGGCGAGTCTTCTTGCCGAACGTGATCAGCCGGTCGTAGACGTTCCACGAGGCGCCGTAAGAGGGGCGGTTGGTGCCGACGCCTTGGATGTCGAGACTGTTCGGTCCTTCCTCGACTGCGACGAGAAGCGTGCTCGCGCCTTTGAGCGGGTTCTTGGAGTCCGCTGCGTAGGCCGTGTGGCTGCCTTTGCCGCAGCCGAGCGCGGGCGCTGTCAGTAGACACAACCAGAGTGTCAGGCGTCGAGGGTCGTCCATGCGCCGCCCTAGAGCGCGAACCGTGCCAGCGAAAAGAGCGCTTCAGCGCGGGGAAAACGCGAGGAAAGTCGCGGTGAATCTCGCCGGAGCGACGTCGTGTCGCAGCCTGCGACACTCGAGTTGTTCCGACTGTCGCCGCTGGCGACACTTTCCCCCGGTGGGGATACGCTGCTGGTTCATCGCGGATGGACCGACGGTGCCGCTGGCAGCTGCTGGCGCACGACTTGCTGTACTAGTCTTCGCGGAGGCCGGAGACCCCATGCGTGTGCCAGGCTGTGCCATATTGGTCGTGATCGCGGTCTGCTCCGCTTGCGGCGAGAGCCGCGTCGACGAAGGGCAGCTAGCAGCGGCGACGTGCGATCGGGCGAAGCCGCCGGCCGACCTCGATCCCGGAAACGTCAGCTGGCAGCTCATCGTTCCACCGCAAGGCGACACGCAGGAAAAGCGTTGGCAAGCCGATGCGTTAGTCGACACCTGTGACCAGATCGTGAGTCTTGCGCACGACGTCGGGCCGCCTACTGGTGGCAAGTCGATCTTCCTCGGGGCGAGCCAAGTGCTCGTGACGTCGACGGGCGAAAGCTGGTCGGCGTCGGAGATTACGGGCGTCGACGGTGCGACGTTCTTCGACATCGCGCCCGGTCGCACTGGTTGGGTGGCGGTCGGACGCAGCGCGACCGGAGACGGTGTGATCGCTTACGCGGACGCACTCGACTCGACGGCGTGGCGGCAGGTCTTCACCGCGCAAGAGTGGGCGTTCGAGAACGTGGCCTACGGCGCGGGGTTCTTCGCAGCTCAGTCGCGATTTGGCGTCGCAGTGTCACGGGACGGAAAGAACTGGAGCTGGGCTTCCGTGCCGGGCGGAGCGCAGTACATGGATGTCGCGTTCGGGAACGGCCGAGTGGTAGTTGCGGGTGTCGGAGCGACGATCAGCTCCACGGACGGCAAGACTTGGGAGCGAATGCGATGTCCAGATCGCGCTGCGTGCCCGCCGCCAGGGTCGAGCTCCTCGGACGTCGATCCGCTCACTCAACCGATCGCGCTTCAGCAGGTCGCATTCGTCCGCGACACGTTCTATTTGTTCGGTGGAAGCGGCGCGCTCCGGTCGCGCGATGGCAAGACCTTGGAACAAGTGCCGGTCAATATCCCCGATGCAGCCATCGGCGGCGTGCTCGTGAGTATGGCCGAGGATGTGGAGCACCACTGGGCTTACACCGACCGAATCACGGACCCACCGCAAGTATTCATCTCGAAAGATGACGGACAAACCTGGGTTGGCCTCCCGCTCACGGTCAGCTCGGACAGTGTCGACTGTTCGATCGAAGCGTGCGTCGTCGTGCCGCAAGGCATTTTGGTGTTGCGGAAGAAAGCGAAGCCGATGGCGGCAGCGCCCGCGGAGTTGTGCGACGGCACGCAGGCGATTCGTTTGATGTACACGGCGAGCCCGGGATTCGGCGACATCACTCTCTCGTTCACAGCCCCATACGGCCAGGCGTTCTTTGCGATCGACGGGACGTGTCGCTACTACGCCCAAGCCAATCCTGCGAGCGCGATCGTGACCGGCACGCTTACGCCGGAAGAAGCGACTAGAGTCAGTGCGGATCTGGCGTGGGACAAGCTCAGCTCGTGGGGGAACTATTATCCCAAAACTCAATGCGCGGACGCAGGTGGCCTGAGCCTCGGAATCCGCGATGTCTTCCTCACCTGCGGACCTTTGTTGGATGGTGGTTGCGGGTGTGACTCACTGGCGCCCGACGGCCTGCCCGCGGCACTGAAGAGCGCGATTCAGTGGTGGAGCACCCTTACAAAGAACGGCACACCACTCACCGGAGCGATGAGGGCGATCGTGCGCCCCGGCGGCGATGTGAATCGGCCGTGGCAGCCGTGGCCGCTCGCGCGAGCCATCACAAGCATTCCCGGCCTCATCGTCGATCAGAACATGCTGACGTACATGCGTGGTCCGTACCCGCTCTTCGATGATCCGGCCGAGACGGCGCTGCTACGCGCGCTACGAGCGTCGCAGCCTGAAGCTGCACGGACGGCGGGATACGACTTCAGCGTCCGCGCTGGCGACGACGCCTATTCGGTCTACCTGCGCGACGAGCTTCCCGACGCTGATGCGAATCGGCTCCAGGACCTGACGCGAAGCTGGACCGTCGAGTGAAGTGAGTCCGCGTCCGCGCTTGGTGAGCCATCGTGTTAGGCAGTTTGCGCCGGCCGGCATCGAAAACTCGACGGTCGCACCAACCGAGTTATGACTGGGCGTGGGGCGGCTTACTTTGACAATGTCCTAACAGCAATTTGTCTGTGGTGTGCGGCATTGCGCCGCAGTACTACCGCGACATGAAACCCTCGCCACTGCCTGTCGTTCGCGCAATCACGACCATCATCACGTCCGCGATCTGGTGGGTCCTCTTGTTTGTCGCAGGTTGGGCATTTGCTGGTGGTGGCAAAGTCGACCACCCGACGCCACTCGTGATGGCCAACCTCACGGCCGCCTCTTACTTGTTCGTTCCATTCTTCGTCACCGAAGGCGTGTTGATGAGCATGCTCGGAACGCTGTTGAAAAAGCGCATCATCATGCCCGAGGTCCGCGAAGTCGCGAACGCTCGGCCATCGAATCCTTGGCTGTGGGGCGCAGTGCACGCGCTCACAATCGGCGTCGTCGCCGCGGTCATCGGTTATCTGATCTCGAGTCGTGCGACGCCCGACTCGCTCACGCCGAGCCAGTTCGCAGTGCGTTACGCGTGGGGCGGCACCGTGCTGTGCGCAATCGTCGCGTGGTTCGTGTCGGGCCGACTGTTCTTGAAGCAGGTGGAGGTTCCGGCAGCCAATCGCCCGTTCCACGGCGACGTCAACAAGTACCTCTGGACGCGCTACATTCTCCCGCACGGGATCTCGAACTTGCTGATCAACGGAGCGCTCGCGTTCGCATTGTCGCCCGTCTCGGCGAGCGAACCTGGTGCAGTCGTTCCGACCGAGGTCGTGATCGGTGACCTCGTCATCACGTTCATCGTTCTGACGTGGCTCGTCTCGAGTGGCGCAAAGGCCATGGCGCGCGTCGAAACGGAGTGGGGGATCGCGATCCACGACTTCACCGCGGACCTCAACATGCCGTCCGCGTTTTTACCGACGTTCTTTTCCGGTGTTGGATTGGCGATCGTGCTCGGAGTCGCATTCGCGTGGTTCGATGTGCCCGGGCTCAGCGTGATGAGCTGGGTCGTCTTCCGTGGCGTCATCTTCGGGGCCTACTGCGGTTGGGTTGCGAAACGCTGCGCTCAAGCGTCGATCAACGAGACCTTCCACCCCGAAGAAATCGTGCACACGCGCGAACCGCGCCGCGTCGCGGCTTGAGTCTCGAGGGTCGCAGCGCGCGACACTCGAACATCTCGAGTGTCGCTCGCCGCAACGTCCCCGCCGGCGGAAAACGCCCCGGCCGCGGCCTCAATCCTCGAACTTGAAAGAGACCTTCAACTTCGCGCGGTACGCCTCGACGCGACCTTCCTTCAGTTGCATGTCGAGCTGCGTAACCTCTGCAATCCGCAAGTCGCGCAGCGTCTTCGACGCACGCTCGACCGCAGATTTTGCTGCCTTCTCCCAGGACTCCGTGCTCGTACCCACGATTTCGATGACCTTGTAGACACTCTCACTCATGGTTGCCTCCCGGCTGGCGGCGCGCAGGATGGTAGCCCCCTGCACAGTGCGGCAACAGACCGCAGCGCGCTCCCTGCCTCCGCCTGCTAGAAGTAGGCTCGATTTCGGGCAGGGCCAGGGGCCTCGCCAAACTTCAGACGAGGCTGGACGATGCAACGTTGGTTTTGGATTGCGGCGGTGACCTGTCTCTTCTCGGCTACCCAAGCTTGCGGCGACGATGATGTTGCAGCCGACGGCGGCACCGATGCGAGCCGCAGTGACGCGGGTCGCGGTGGCAAGGGTGGTGCGGGTGGCAAAGCCGGTGCGGGTGGCAGCGCCGGCGCAAGTGGCAGCGCAGGCAAGAGCGGCGCAGGCGGCAGCGCGGGCGGCGGCAGCGTCGCAACTAAAGCAGTCACGATTCGCTTCAAAGCGAAGATCAACGACGAAGACCTCGCGTGCGGCAAGTCCTTCGCGAACCTAGGCACGAGCAAAGTCCACGCGTCGGTCCAAGACTTTCGCTTCTTCGTCGAAGGCGTGAAGCTGATCACGAGCAGCGGCGACGAAGCGCCCGTCGTGTTCGATGACAAAGCGCCGTTTCAAACCAAGGACGTCGCGCTCATCGACTTCACCGACAAGCAGGGCACCTGCACGGCCGGTGGCGCAACCGTCAACACGACGATCACGGGTAAGGTCGCACCTGGGGACTATCAGGGCCTCGTGTTCGTGACCGGCGTTCCCGAAACGATCAACCATCAGAACCTGACGGATGCGAAGCCGCCGCTCCAGGATGCGAGCACGTATTGGGGCTGGGCAAGCGGCTATCGATTCATCATGACCGGCCTCATCGTCGATGCAGCTGACCGCGGCGCGGATCCGAACGATGCCGATGGCGGCGTCGCGAGCAGCGGCGCGAACTTCGTCCACATCGGTGCAGGTGGCTGCACCGGGACGAACACGAGCGGCTTCAACTGCACGCGAGCCAATCGCACGCGCATCGAGCTCGCAGAATTCGACGCTGAAACTGGCACAATCGTGGCCGACTTGGGTAAAGCTTTCGAAGATGTCGACCTCAAGGCTGCTGTGGAGTGCCACGGACCCGCGCCCGAGTGCGGCCCCGTGTACTCGGCGTTCGGCCTTAGCCTCGATACGGGCACGACACTCGACAGTCAGAAGGTGTTTCGAGCCGAGTAGGTAGCGATGCGAAGTGCCATTCGACACTGGTTGTGGATTGCGGTCGTGCTGCTGCCGCTCGCGAGCGCTTGCGAAAGCGATGACGCTGAGAACGGCGGGCACGATCACGATCACGGCGACCACGATGATCTCGATGACCACAGTGACAAGGGCGATGGTCACGATCACGATCACGACGCAGCCGTGCCGAGCATGGTCGACTCGGGTGTCGAGCCCGTAGACGGCAGTGTCGCCGCCGGCTTCGAGTGGCGATTGCCGAGCGGCTTCCCGCGTCCCGCTGTTCCGGCCGACAATCCGATGACTCCGGAGAAAGTCGAGCTGGGCCGGCACGTGTTTTACGACAAACGTCTGTCTGACAATCAGACCTTCTCGTGCGCGACCTGCCACAAACAAGAACTGGCGTTTGCAGACGACCGCCCGGTCGGCTTCGGCTCGACTGGGCAGTTTCACACGCGCGGCGCGATGAGCCTCGCGAACGTCGCATACAGTCCGACGCTGACGTGGGCGAACCCGCTCATGACCGAGCTCGAACGCCAAGCGCAAGTGCCGATCTTCGGAGACGATCCAATCGAGCTCGGCATGATGTCGATCGAAGAGGTCGAGTCGCGTTTTCGCGCCGTGCCGCGCTACCAGGAGCTGTTCGCGACCGCGTTCCCCGAGGCGACGCAACCGATCACAATGGAGAACTTGCTCAAAGCGCTATCGGCGTTCGAGCGGACGATCATCTCGGGCAACTCTGCCTACGACAAGTTCAGCAACGGCGACGACGCTGCACTCAGCGAGTCCGCGAAGCGCGGCATGTTGTTCGTGACGACGAACGAAGATCATCGCTTCGAGTGCAACCATTGCCATGGCGGCTTCAACTTCAGCGATCACGTGACGTGGGAAGGCTTGGAGCAGGCCGGTGAGAGTCCGCCCTATCATCAAACGGGGCTCTACGATCTCGACGGCAAAGGCACGTATCCGGACCCAAACACCGGTGTCTACAACACGTCGCTCAACCCCGACGACATGGGCAAGTTCAAAGCGCCGACACTCCGCAACGTCGCGCTCACGCCGCCTTACATGCACGACGGCAGCATCACGACATTGTCGGATGTGCTCGAGCACTATTCGAAGGGCGGCCGCGCGCGCAACGCCTCGAAGACGGATCCACTCTTGAAGACGTTTCCGATCACGGCTCGAGAGAAGGCTGACATCATCGCGTTCCTCGAGAGCTTGACCGACTATGACCTGCTGAAAGACCCCGCATTCTCCGACCCGTGGCCCGCTGAAGTGAACGCGGTGCAGCAGTAGGGCGCGCGAGAATAAGCGCAGCGTGCGCAAATTTGATCTCAAGTGACTGCCGGCATGGGCCGTACTCTGATTGATGCCGGATGGCTGTTTTCGAATCCGCACTGTCGTATTTACATGTGTTGTCGTGGTGGTACTCGGAGGGTTAGTCGGATGTACCGAATCCGACCCCGTGCCACATGACCGTGAGCGTGAGAAGGACGCGGGCGAGCGCGATGCTTCCGAACACGACACGCCCGATGCCGAGGCGCTCGAGCTGCCGGATGGTGGCTCGGACGAGCCAGCGCTCGAGCCTGGCGAATGGGCGCGGCTGGACTTCGATGCGCGCAAGCAGTTCATGCGCGACACCGTCTTGCCGGCGATGCGTCCGCTGTTCCAGGAGTTCGACGCGACACGCTTCGCAGCCGTCAGCTGCAGGACCTGTCACGGCAGCGGTGCTCAAGCGGGCACGTTCAGGCTGCCGAATGTGGACCTTCCCGTGCTCGACAGCGAGGCGCTGAAGAATCCGCCGGAGAGCCAGAAGCCGATCATCGCGTTCATGCGCGAAGTCTTGAAGCCGAAGCTCGGAGAGCTCCTCGGCATGCAGGACGCGGCGGAATTTCGCTGCACGACGTGCCACACGAGCGCGCCGTAGTCGAAAAAAGACCTCGGCGCTTTAGGTATTACCTCCGAGATAATCGCGTGGGGTGCGGGATAGCTCCAATCTGAACGTCGAAAGGAAACGACGTCATGCAGAACAATCCCGCTCACTTCCTCCGCAACGTGCTCCGGTTCGACGCCCTCACCTGTTTGCTCTCCGGTGCTGCGTCACTCGCGCTCGGTCACGTGTTGTCCGAACCACTCGGTCTGTCGACGACGCTGTTGCAAGGTTCCGGTGCCGCGTTGCTAGTCGTCGCTGCCTTCATCGCATTCGCCGCGAAAAACGTAGCGGCACTCCGCTGGCCCATCTGGGTCGTCGTCCTCGGCAACGCGATGTGGGTACTCGACAGCGTCCTCGTGTTAGTCGGTGGATTCGAGCATCCGACCGCGCTCGGCACTGCATACGTGATCGCGCAAGCGATCGTAGTCGCAGTGCTGGCGGAGTTGGAGTTCACTGGATTGCGCAAAACTGCGGCAGCGCCTGCAGTTGCAGTGCGCAACTGACCCCACTCTCTGCCACACCGTGTCGATTCTGCCGCGCTCGCGTGCGTTCTCCGCCGCTCAGCGCGGCAGAACTCGTTTGGCATCGACGTTGCACAACTATCACTGCGGAGGGTTAGTCCAATGACCAAACACCTTATTGCAGCTGCGCTTACCGCAGGTATCGTCTGGGCAGCATCGAGCACGCCGGTCAAGGCCGATGGGCTCTACGTCAACGTCGAAACTGCGCCGCGCCGCATCGAGTCCTATCCCCATACGGTCTACGAAGGCCGGCCTGTCTACTACTACGACGGGCGCTGGTATTCGCGACGTGGGCCGGGTTGGGTCTACTATCGCGACGAGCCCCGCCCGTTAGTCGAGTATCGATCGCGACCGTCGCGGCACAACCGCGACTACGATCGACATGAGCATCGTGCTCGCCACGAGCGGCACGAGCGGCGCGAGCATCATCACGATCATCGGCGCTAGCATGAACCGAGCCTGGAGCGGCGTAGCGCCCGCGGAAGTTTCGTGGGCACTGCTGCCGCTCGGCTCCGCGCGGGGCGAGCAGCCCGATGTCAGCGCGGACGCTTGAGCTTGCGTTGCAGCGTTCGGCGGTCGATGCCCAACGCAGACGCTGCTCGCGTCACGTTGCCTTCCATCTTCGAGAGGACCTCGTCGATGTGGGCGCGCTCGAGTTGCGCGAGGTTCTGGCGTTCGCTCTGCCGATCGGTCCGCGCCACAGGCTCTCTGTCCTGTTCGGCGTACCCGAACACGCTCGCGGCGAGCATCCGGCGCATCAGGGCGCCGTCGATCAACGGGCCATCCGCAAACAGCACGCAACGCCGCAGCACATTCAACAACTCGCGCACGTTGCCCGGCCAGCGATACCCGCGCATCGAAGCGATCGCCTCGTCGTCGAGGTGCGTGTTCTTCACGCCAATCCGGACGAGCAAATGCTCCGCGAGCGGCAGCAAATCTTCCACACGCTCGCGCAGAGGAGGCAGCAGGATCGGAAATACCTGCAAACGGAAAAACAAGTCTTCGCGGAACGTACCTGCCCGGACTTCGCTCCAGAGATCGCGATTGGTCGCCGCGATGATCCGCACGTCGACGTCGACCTCGCGCGAAGCCCCGACCGGCCGAATCTGCCGCGTCTCGAGCGCGCGTAGCAGTTTCGCTTGGCAATCGAGCGGCAGCTCCGCGACCTCGTCGATGAAGAGCGTGCCGCCCTCCGCTTCGACGAACAACCCATCGCGATTGGTCGCTGCGCCCGTGAACGCACCCTTCTTGTGGCCGAACAGCTCGCTCTCGAACAGCTCGCGCTGAACGCACGCAGCGTTCACGGCGACGAATGGCTTATCCGCACGCCCACCTCCGAGATGGAGATGCCGGGCGACGACCTCTTTGCCAGTGCCCGTCTCGCCGTACAGCGCAACGGTTTCGCTGCTCGGAGCAGCACGCCGCACGAAGCTCCGCACTTCTTCGATCGCGGCGCTCTCACCGACGATCGGCGGCGCAAACGCATCGGCAGAACGCGACGCCGGGCGCGAACCATCGGCAGCGGCTTGCTCGATCAACGGCCCGAGCACTTCGGCATCGACCGGCTTCTCGAGAAACGAAAACGCACCGAGCTTCATCGCATCGACTGCTGCCGATACCGAACCGTGGCCCGTCAACACGATGAATCGCGTGCGAAGCGACCGCGCCTTGCGGAGCACTTCGAGGCCGTCGACACCGCGCATTCGCAAGTCGAGCAAGCCCACGTGCGGTGAGCTCGTGCCGAGCTGCTCGAGCGCCGATTCGCCGCTGTCAGCTTCACTGATCGTGAAGCCGCGCCGCGACAGTGCTTTCGCCATCGCAAACCGAAACGCGGCGTCGTCATCGACGATCAGTACGTGCAAAGCATCGTTCATGAGGCAACTTCCTGAATCGGTTCGCTGCGTGACTCGCGCGCCCGCGGCAGGCGAACGACCGCGCTAGCTCCGCCTTCGCGACGGTTTTCGAGCGCCAACGTTCCGTGCATGGCGCGGACGAGCATATACGAAGTGTACAGACCCAGCCCGGTTCCCTCACCGGAGGGCTTCGTAGTGGCAAACGGCTCGAATAGCCGATTTTCGACTTCGGGTGCGATACCCGGGCCATTGTCCTCCACGCGGATCGCGATCATGCCTTCCGGTTCGTCCGTAACCAGTATTCGCACGCGACCGAGCAGACGCTCCCTCACGGCATCACACGCGTTTTGCACGAGGTTCACGATCACCTGAACCAAGCGGTCGGGGTCGGCTTCGACCGTAATGCCTTCGACCGAAGGATCGATGTCCACGTGCGTGCTCTTGCGTGCGCCCGCGATCACCAACGCACACCCGCGCTCCAGCACCTGCGACAAGGTGACCGAGCCATCGATCCGCGCGCGCACCAAGTCGCCACCAGCCAACAGCGCGTGCGTGATGCGACCGAGCCGGCCCGTCTCTTCGTGAATCAATTCCGCTGATTCGCCGAGATCAGCGATCAGCGAGTCTCGCACTTCGCGCGCCGCGTCTTCGACTTGCGGTATTTCCGGATCGGTTGCATCGCCGAGCCGATCGAGCGCGACGCCCATGTCCGCAGCGAGCGTGCGGATCGTCGCAAGCGGAGTGTTGAGCTCGTGCGCGACACCCTGGGCGATCCGCCCCAAGCTCGACAGCCGCTCCGATAACACGAGCTGGCGTTCGGCGAGCGTCGCGCCGGTGCGATCGACGTACAGATTCATCACCTTCGGCTGATCTTTGCCTGACGCCGCGAGCGGCAACGAGTGCAGCTCGTAGACACGCTCGAGCCCATCGACCGACGCGGCGAACCGACACCGCCCTGTTTCACCGAGCTCGAGCGAGCGATTGAGTGGACACATCTCCGACTCGTCGCGCTCGCACGCGTGTTCGCCTTGGTGACCGGGGCAATGCCACTTCGAACCCGCGCTCGGCTGCGGCACGAGCTTGTGGGCGAGCCGATTCTTGAACACGACCATCGAATTGGCATCGACGATCTCGAGGCCTGCATCGAGCTCGTTCAGCGTCGTCGACAACACTTCGTACTCGAGGTGCGCGCTGTCGCGAGCGCGCGCGAGTGCCTCTTCGCGATCGCGCAGCTCCTGCGCCGCGTGCGTGACGATGTAGGCGATGCCGGCGATCGTGGAAGTGAACGCAGCCACGTCGGTCAACGCGCCGAGCGCGCCCTCGACACCCCAACGCGAGATCGAGAGCTCCGGCACGAACTCCGCGAGCGCGAGAAACGCGCCGCAGGCGAGCGCGGCCGCTGCAGCTAGGAGCGTCGCTCGCGGGCCCGCGAGAACACCCGCGAGCGCGACGTGAAACGCGTAGTAACCGATGAACGGCGAGCGAACGCCACCGGATGCCCACAGCA
The DNA here is from genome assembly GCA_035687405.1 of Polyangiales bacterium. Classification (GTDB taxonomy): domain Bacteria; phylum Myxococcota_A; class Polyangia; order Polyangiales; family JAFGIB01; genus JADGRF01. The sequence continues at coordinate 6,945 of DASRXR010001114.1, read as the reverse complement.
CTACGGTCAGCAGCAGAAAATCGCCGAGGGCTTGCGTGAGCGCAGCGCGCGGCCCGGTCTCCGTGCGACCGGCGCGATGCGCGCGCGCGAGCGTGGCGTTGTAGAGCGCAGCCACGGCTGCTGCGACTGCGAGCACATGCCAGTTGACCCCGGGGAACAGCCCCCACGCCGCCGCAACCGTTGCGCCGACGATCCCAAAAAGCGCGACCCAGCGCAGCTCGATCAGCCACCCGAACCGCTCTGCCGGATCGAACGAGCCGCCGAGCTGCAGATCGGCTTGGGATTCGTTGAGGTCGAGCATGAATACGGGGCTCGTGGGTAGGTTGTGCCCTTCCCCGGTGTTTCCCGCAAGTTGCCCAGGCGGTGGCTCGGGTGGTGCGGTAACGTCGGCGCGCGCCAGCGCCAGACCCGCTTTTTCAAGCAGTTTGATCAAACTACGCCGGCGGGATGTCGGTGTACAACCCGTCGGAGCGGCAGCCCGAGCCGTCATTTGCAGTAGCTTGCTGCGAAGATGCAGCGGGGTGATTTCGCACCCGGATCGCGTGTGTGTCAGTGAGCCGGACCCCGATCCCGGGGACCGAGCCGACCTTCACGCAAGCGCGGGCAGCTGGCCGCCACCGCACGCCACAGTGAAGATTAGCTCCTGATTGCGCAGATGGCCTACTTTTCCTGTCTTTATTCCAGCCGGATTGTAGATGCCAATCTGCGCCCCGACGTACCGGCGGAAGTCCACCCGACTCACCGCAGTCGGTCCACGACGCTCCAGGATCGCCCGGAGCTCGGCCTCGGTAACGTACCCCTCGTCGCTGAATGACACGACCAAGTAGCGGGCATCGATACTGTCCACGAGCGCTTCGAACGCGCTGCGGATACGCGTCCGCGAGTTGAACGGGCTGTCGTACTGCCGACAGTCCACGCGCTTGCGCGCGATCCCGTAGACCTCAGGCTTGTCCCAGCGCACCAGCGACTCCCACACGTGATAATTGTTCAGGTACTTGTGCTGGTTGTAAGGCGGGTCGAGGTAGACCAAGTCGTGACTCGGACCGCGTACGCACTCGAACGCATCGAGCATGCATGCGGACCCGGCCGGCCCGCGAACGAGCTCGGGCAAACGTAACGAGAGGTCGTTGTAGGCGCGCGGTGCCCACTGTTTTAGGTAGGCCATCTGCAGCCCGACCGTGGAGTCCACGCGATCGGCCGCCTCCATCAGCGACACGAGCAAGATTGCCTCGAGTGGCGCGGGCAGCGACATGCCGCTGATGGCTTCACGGATCGCGTCGACCCGTGCGCCGTTTTTCGGTTGAAAGTAGCGGGCCTCCTCGCAGTAGGTGCGCGTGAAGTACCCCGGCTCCCCGAGCATCTGATTGAAGCGGCCGATGTGCTCCGAAGCCGCCGTTGTCCAGCGGTCCGGATCAGCCGCGACGTAGCACTGCGCGAGCGCGTACGCGTAGGCGTTGTGGTCGTTCGCGGTGACGCGATAGCCGTGCGCGCGAAGCGCGCTACCCACCCGGGAAGTCCCGCTGAACAGGTCGAGAACTGTCTCGACCTTGGGCAAGGTTTGGACGGTGGCGAGAAGCTCGGCGATCAACTTTCGCTTCGAGCCGATGTATTTGATCATACTCGGGTTTTGCTGCGGCCCCCGCGCCTTTTTGGCGAGATTTTGGCCGCTTGGGAGACGCGCTTCCGGGTGGCGCAAACGGTCGTGACACCTTACAACCAGAGACACGGGTTTTGGTGGCGAGACCACACTCGAACCACCCGAACCTGTCGCGCGTCGACCGCCGGATTGGAGCTCGGCAAAGCCTAGACCCTAGCGTTCGATCGAGTATTGTCCGCCGCACCTTTGAATCCTTTGGGTGAATTGAAGATATGACGTCCGCCACCGTTGGAACGAAGCCGCTCACAAACAACAAGACGCTGCTCGCCTGGATCGAGGAAAGCGCCAAGCTGACGAAGCCCGACCAGATCGTTTGGTGCGACGGCAGTGAGGACGAGCATCGTCGACTGACAGAGATCGCCCTTGCCCAGGGCGTACTCGAGCCGCTCAACCAGGAAAAGCTCCCCGGCTGCTACTACAGCCGTTCGAACCCGAACGACGTAGCGCGTGTCGAGCACCTGACGTTCATCTGCACGCCGACCAAAGAACAGGCCGGCCCGACGAACAACTGGATGGCGCCGGCGGAAGCGTACAAGAAGCTCAGCAACTTGTTCGATGGCTCGATGAAGGGCCGCACGATGTACGTCGTGCCGTACGTGATGGGCCCGCTCGGTTCGCAGTCTTCGAAGATCGGCATCGAGCTTACCGACAGCGTCTATGTCGCGCTGAACATGCGGATCATGACGCGCATGGGCAAGAAGGCCATCGAGATGCTCGGCGATCGCGATGACTTCAATCGCGGCCTGCACTCGACGCTCGACGTCAATCCGGAGCGCCGGTTCATCTGCCACTTCCCGCAAGACAACACGATCTGGTCGGTTGGCAGCGGTTACGGCGGCAACGTGCTGCTCGGCAAGAAGTGCCTCGCGCTCCGCATCGGTTCGTACCTCGGCAAGCAAGAAGGCTGGCTCGCCGAGCACATGCTGATCCTCGGCGTCGAGAGCCCCGAAGGCGAGATGACGTACGTCGCTGCGGCGTTCCCGAGCGCCTGCGGCAAGACGAACTTCGCGATGTTGATTCCGCCGAAGCGCTTCAACGGCTGGAAGGTGCACACGGTCGGTGACGACATCGCGTGGATGCGCGTCGGCCAAGACGGCCGGTTGTACGCGGTGAACCCGGAAGCCGGTTACTTCGGCGTCGCTCCGGGCACCAGCATGAAGAGCAACCCGAACGCGATGAAGAGCGTGCAGAAGAACACGCTGTTCACGAACGTCGCGCTCACGAAGGACCGCGACGTGTGGTGGGAGGGCAAAGACGGCGAAGTGCCGGAAGAGCTCACCGACTGGCAAGGCAAGCCCTGGAAGAAGGGCTCGAAAGACAAGGCCGCGCACCCGAACTCGCGCTTCACCGCGCCTGCGATCAACAACCCGGCGCTCTCGAAGTTCTGGGACGACCCGAACGGCGTGCCCATCTCGGCGATCATCTTCGGTGGCCGCCGCGCTTCGACGGTGCCGCTCGTCGTGCAGTCGTTCAACTGGACTCACGGCGTCTACTTCGGCGCGACGATGGGCTCGGAGACGACCGCCGCTGCAACGGGCAAGGTTGGCGTGGTCCGCCGCGACCCGATGGCCATGCTGCCGTTCTGCGGTTACGACATGGGCACGTACTTCCAGCACTGGCTCGACATGCAGAAGCGCGTGCCGCTGCCGCCGAAGATCTTCATGGTCAACTGGTTCCGCCAGGACGCGAGCGGCAAGTTCGTGTGGCCGGGATTCGGCGAGAACATGCGCGTGCTCAAGTGGGTGATCGACCGGGCGCGTGGCAAGGTCGGCGGCAACGAGACGCTGATCGGTTGGGTTCCGCGGCCGGGTGATCTCGACCTGCAAGACCTCAACATCTCCGAAGAAGACGTGCTCGAAGCGACGAAGATCGACTACGAAGAGTGGTCGCGCGAGCTCGAGTCGCAAGGTGAGTGGTTCGACTCGCTCGGACCGACGTTGCCCCAGGCATTGCGCCTGCAGCGCGAGCTGCTGATCTCTCGCCTCAAGTAACTCGCACGCGCTCAATTTTTGAGCGCTTGTCCCAGTTCTCGCGAGCCGCCCTGCGGCGCTCGCTCCAGGGTGCCCCGTGTCCCTTCCCTTGTTCGATGACGAGAAGACAGGGCAGTGGATGCGGGGCGATTCGCTCGATGTAGCGGGAGCGCGCAGCGACGCGGATCTCGATGGCCGATGGCGGCGTGAAGTCCGGCAAGCGGTCACGACGCTCGAAGGCCTCGAGGAAGCGCTGACGCTGTCGGCGGCGGAACGTGAAGGTGTGAAGCGCGCGCTCGCCGGCGGATTTCCGCTCGCGATAACGCCCTACTACCTGAGCTTGTGTGACCCGGAAGACCCGAGCTGCCCGGTGCGCATCCAATGTGTGCCGAACATCGAGGAAGCTTCGGAGCGCCGCGGCGACCTGCGTGACCCGCTCGGCGAAGAAGACCACGAAGTGGCAAAACACTTGGTGCAGCGCTACCCGGACCGCGCGCTCTTGCTCGTGACCGATCGCTGCAGCGTGTACTGCCGGTTCTGCACGCGCTCGCGCATGGTGGGAGCCGGTGGCGGTGTGCGGTCTGCGCGCGAGCTTGCGCCGGCGTTCGAGTACTTGCGAACGCACCCGGAGATTCGCGACGTGATCGTCTCGGGCGGCGACCCGCTCGTGATGTCCGACGCGCGCATCGAAGGCTTGTTGCGCGAGCTCGCCGCGATCGACCATGTGCTCACCGTGCGCATCGCGAGCCGCACGCCGGTGACGTTGCCGCACCGGATCACGGATTCGTTGTGCCGTGCGCTGCGAACGCACCCAGCGCCGTGGTTGATGACGCACTTCAACCACCCAAAGGAGCTCACGCCACTGGCGCGTGAAGCGTGCGCGCGGCTTGCGGACCACGGCATCCCGGTGATGAACCAAACCGTATTGCTGCGTGGCGTGAACGACGATGTTGCGACGTTGGACGCACTCTTTCGCGGCTTGGTGCGAACGCGCGTGCGCCCGTATTACTTGCTGCAGGCTGATCCCGTGCGCGGGACATCGCATTTGAGAACTCCGCTTTCAAAAGGCATCGAGCTCATCGGCCAGCTGCAGGGCCGGTTGACAGGAATCGCCTTGCCGAAGTTCATCGTCGACACGCCGGGTGGTAAGGGCAAAGTCCCGATCGGTCCCGAAGTGATCGTGAGGCGAGAGGGCCCGAACACGACGTTGCGAACGTTCCGAGGCGAGCTCGTGGACTACGTCGATCCCGATCACGCGTGAGGCACGTCTTTCAAGACGACGCTTTTGCCTGGCTCGATGCCCATACCGCTGAGGCTGGGATGAGTGTCGTCACCTCGCTTCCGGACGTATCCGAGCTCTCGCACCTCGATCTCGATGGCTGGAGGGCATGGTTCATCGCCACGGTTACGCGCCTGATTCACTGGCTGCCACCGGCTGGCGTCGCCATCTTCTATCAGAGCGACATCCGCGTTGAAGGCTTCTGGATCGACAAGGGCTATCTCGTCATGCGCGGCACTGAAGCTGCCGCCGCGCGCGTTCTCTGGCACAAGATCGTCTGCCGCAAACCAGCCGGGACGATCGCACTCGGACGAGCCAGCTACTCACACATGATCGCCGTCACTACGGCGGCGCGCGCATCCGAGGCTCCGGTGCGCTCTCCCGATGTGCTCCCCGATGCTGGCGCGATGCCTTGGAGCCGCGCGATGGGAGTCGCCGCGTGCGAGGTCGCGTGTCGCTTCCTTCTGGACCACACCGAGACGCGCACAGTCGTCGATCCGTTTTGCGGTCGGGGAACCGTCCTCGCAGTTGCAAACGCACTTGGCCTCGACGCCATCGGCGTCGACATCGGCGCCAAGCGCGTCCGCAGCGCACGCGCCTTCGTGGTCAGCCTCGGCGCGGCGATTCCAGCACCCGCGGGGCAAAGTCCGCTCGACCGAGGCGCAGAGCTCTTCGACCTCGGGGCGTATTGGGACGCACACGAGGTTTGGGAGTCGCGCTGGCGCGTGACTCGAGACTCCGAAGAACGACAGCTTCTCCAGGGGCTGATTCAAGTTGCGGCCGCGCTGCACAAGGTCGTCGCGGATGCGCCGCTACCAGCTGCACGCCTGTTTTCGAGAGGGCTCGCCAAGCTCGCGACTCTCTCGCAAACAGCTCCCAAGCTCGATGCGTTTCAACGTGCGGTCGCCGCGTATGCGCGCGCACACGAAGCGCAGCAGCCCGGCGGAGTAGCGATCCCTTCGTTGGTCGAAGCGCTGCGAGAGCCCGCACCGAAATAGAGCCGAGTTATGGGCTCATCGACTGCGGCCAGAACACGACCTCTGAATCGCGCTTCGCGACGAAGCTGACATCGCCGTCGTGCGAGACCACGACCGCGAGCCCGCGCGGATGATCGTTCACGAAGCGGTACGCAGCGCGGTGCCGCGTGCCGACGTTCTCGAAGTCATCCGGCTCGCGCTGCTCGCCTTCACTATCGATCGCACGGTACACGCGCGACGGCGCCGGGAGCTCCGCCGACACCTCGGCCCCGAACCCGATCAAACCGAAACGCTTGTCCAAGACGACCGCGCCGTCGATCGATGTGAGGTTTGCGATCAGCCGGCTCATCTCGAAGATCGATCGTTCGAGTCGCTCCAGATTTGGACTCGCATCACCGGCGAAGTCGGCCCATCCGACCAGTGTCTTGGTCGTCGTGGCGGCCACGCCCTCGAGGATCTCGAGCAGCAAGGCCCGATAGCGACGCGACGGCCCGTCCTGATCGATCCGATACTTCAGCCGCAGACCATCGACCGAGCTCGGGTCGATCTTCGAGGCTGAGTCGACCACCAAGATCATCCCGCCGTGACCCGCACCGCGCACGAGTTGAATCGCGCGCCGCAACATGTGTTGGCCGACCCGGCTCACGAGCGAGTGCTCCGCCAACGTCGGAGACGGAACGATCGCTTGACGCGCCGCGTGCTCCGCAATCGCTTCTTCGCGAGCGTGTGCGAACAATGCGGGCAACCACTTCGACTCGAACACGTCGAGCGTCGCGTTGACCAACAATCCACCCTGGAGCGCGCCGATCAGCTCACCGGCGGAACGCACGGCGATCCGACCCGGGCCGGTCACGTGAACGATCGGGTCGAGAGTCCAGTTCGGCACCGGACTGCCGCCGCCCCACGTGGGTGTGAGCCATGCCGGTCCGGAATGTGCGATGCCCCAGACACGCAGCTTGTCGTCTTCTGCGTGTGCGCCGATCAGCGCTGTCTCGAACGGCGTCGACGGGCTCAAGCGCCGGAGCTCATCGGCATGCAACGTGCGACTCTCATCGAAGCGCA
>DASRXR010001113.1:0-3002 GCA_035687405.1 Polyangiales bacterium | reverse complement strand
GCAGCTGGAAAGCATCGACGGCGGGGTTCGGGCGCGCTGCCTTTCACCTGGTCGTGCACGGTCGCTGCTGGCTGCATCAGCCGGGAGTCGCGCCGGTCTTGCTCACTCGCGGGGATGCGGTGTTCCTGGTACGCGATACGCCCCACGCCATCTCTCCCGAGCCTGAGCTGCGCGCGGGAGAGCCGGTGCGCTACGGCACGATGGCGCCGCTCCCGGCTGCGAACGGTGCAGAGCCTGCCGGCGTCGGTCTGGTCTGCGGTTTCTTTGCGTTCAAGCTTGGCATCAGCGAGCTGATCGTACGCTCGCTGCCCGACCTGCTGCTCGTGCGCGCCGACGATCCCGAGCTCGGGGCGCTGCGCACGGTCTTCGAGCTGATTCTCGCGGAGACGGAGCGGGACGATGGCTCGTCTGCTGCGATGATCGAGCGTTTGACGGGCGTGTTGTTCCTGTACTTGATCCGTGACCGGATGATCCGCGACGAGTCTGCAGTGGGGTTGTTTGCTGCCGCGCGTCGGCCGGAGTTCGTCGGCTTACTTCGCAGCTTGATCGACGCACCGCAGCGCAACTGGAAGCTTTCGGAGATGGCGCGCGAGAGTGGGATGTCGCGCGCGAGCTTCTTCAAGCACTTCACCCAAACGGCTGGCTGCTCACCAGGTCAGTTTCTGCTCGCGTTGCGCATGCAGGCAGCGGGTCGTTTGCTCGAGCAAGGTCGCAACGTCGACCAGGTGGCGGAGGGCGTCGGCTATCAGTCCACCGCCGCATTTGCGCGGGCGTTCAAGAAGTACACAGGGCAACAACCGGGCGCGTATCGCCGCAACCTGACCGCAGCTGCGAATGCGAGCCCCGCATGAGCGAGCTCACTGGCTATCGGGTTGCGCCGCTCGCGACCAGGTGCGCTGCGTGCCACGCGACATGTTGTGGAATGAGTGCTTCCCAGTAGCTCCACTCGTGACCCGCCGGCGCTTCGTCGTAGTCGTGCGCGATCTGCAATGCCGTCGCACGCTCGTGCAGCGCGCGGTTCACCTCGATCCAGCGGTCGTTCGAGCCGCAGCTGATGCGCAACGCTAGACCGCGGCCGCTTCGCTCGAGCTGGTGCAGCGCGGAGTGCGCTTCCCACCGAGCACGTTGCTGTTCGAGCGGCCCGAGCGCGTCCACCAGCGCCGCACGGTCGTTCGCGCGGGTGAGGTCCAGCACACCACTCACGCTGCTTGCGGACCTGAACACATCGCGATGTGCAAACGCGAGCGTGAGCGCACCGTGTCCGCCCATTGAGATCCCGGCGATCCCGACCGCGTCGGTCACCGGCAGGTTCGCGCGCGCATCCGCGAGCAAGTCTGTCGCCACCAAACTCGCGTAGCGACGGCCCTCGTGTTCCGGACTATCGAGCCACCATCCATCCGCATCGCCGTCGGGTGCCACGATCGCGATCCGATGCTGCTGCGCGGCGGCCGCTAGCGCCGCGCTCAAGTGCTCCGCGATGACATCCGGACTTGCATCCGCACCGTGCAAGAGGACGAGCAGCGGAAGCCGCTCGCCCGTAGCTACGCGCGGCAGCCACGCGAGATAGCTCGTCCGCGTGCCGAGCGCCGCGGACCTGAACGTGTGGCGTTCCACTAGTGCAGCACTCGCGCGAGGTTCGCATCTTTCGGAACCAGTTGCACGTGGTGCTGAAGACGCGGAAGCAATCGCGCGACGACGTAGCGTCCGCCAGGTTCAGTGTAGTGAACTCCGTCTTCGAGCCGCATCGGTAGCGACTTACCGCGCTCCTCGACGCGCTCGCGATACTTGCCGGCTGGCGTGGCCGCGAGATCCCACTGGTCGAGGTAGATGCCCCCGGCCGCCTGGGTAGCCTTCTCGGTGACGTCGTTCAACCTCTGCATGCGCTTCGTGAAGTCGGGCGAGCGCATGATCGGCATGCCGATCAGCACCGCCTCCGCGTTGCGAGCACGGATCCTCGCCACGAAATCCGCCACGCGCTCCCCATACACACGATCCCACGCTTCAGTGCCGAACTCCGCACGCTGGCGATTCGGGAGCGGGATGTTTTGCGCGTCGTTACCGCCGAAGTTCACGATCACCAAGTCGGGCTTGTGCTCCTCGAGCAGCTCTTCGAGCCGGGCGGGCCAGTTGAACGCTTCCGGTCGCGCCAAGCCGGTCGAGGCTTTCCCGAGGCGCCGAACTTCGAGACCTTCGAACGCCGCGAGCTGCTTCTCGAGCGCTTGGCCCAGCGCGAACTGCATCGAAGACGCACCGACCAGGAGTACGCGCGTCGGGCGTGGTGCGACCTCGTGGGCGGGCTCCAGCACCGCGGCAGCCTCCATGGTCGCTGCAGCCAGTGGCGGCGGGGGCGGTGCTGGTGCGGGTGCCGCCGCGTGGACGCCGTAGAGCTTGGCCCGCAGTGCTTCAGACTGCGACCGCAACCGTGTGACCCCCGTGCGGTCGGAGAGTTCGACCAATCCATCCGCTGCGTTGCTCGCCCACACACCGCGATCGGACTCGAGGACCCAGTCCCGCAAGTCTTCGGCACGGCACAACGTCAACACTGCGCCCGCGGCCCACAGCGAGAGTAGCAGAGCGTTCGGCGAGCCGCGCTCAGCCGCGGGCTCAGAAACCGAAGTAGATGGTGAAGGCGACGTCATACGGTTTGATTCCCAATAGCGCGAGTGCGAGCGCCGTCCATGCCATCGGCCGGACCACCCGCGGCACGCGCTCGTGAAAGCGGGAGAACGCATCGAGCAGCGGCTGCTCCACGAAGTTCAACGCGATCGTGAGCAGAGTCAGCGCGACGACGCTCCACTCCAAACCAAACCCCGCACCGGTTGCGCTCACGAGCCCGCGCGCGAACGTGCCGGCGGTCTCCAGCGTCTCGGCTTTGAAGAAGATGCGCGCAAACGCGCAGAAGAGCAGGGTGCCGGCCCAACCGAACGCCTGCACGACCACGCTGTGAGCTGCTTCGGCGGCCAGGCCGCGGTCCCGCCGGCGATCCCGAATCAGCTTGTGCG
>DASRXR010001112.1:0-8633 GCA_035687405.1 Polyangiales bacterium | reverse complement strand
CTCGTGAGCTGTACTTCGCGCTCGAAGCGGGCCAGGTCGCTCGGGCTCGCACGACCGGCCGAGAGCAGCTTGATCGCGGCGGGTCGCCGCAGGAATGCGTGCGTTGCGCGATACACGACGCCCATTCCCCCTTCGCCGATTTTCTCTGCCAGCGTGTACTGTCCGAGCTTGCGGATCTCACGGATGCGCTCGCGCAAGCCGAACAACATGCGCGACTGCATCGCTGCAGTGAAGACCGCGACCCCGCACCACAACCCCGAGAATACGACGAACGTGCGTCGCTCCTCGGCCGAGGCTTCGGCCGAAAACGGCGCCCCGCGTAGGATGAAAAACGCCAGTACCGGAGTGATGGCGGCGGTGCTGATCCAAAGCGTGCGCGCGAACGTGCTCGGGACGATGACCGAGCGCAAGATCAGCGTGTACGTCGCTGCGAGAATGATCGTGAACTCGACCGGATCACGCGCCGCCGCGTCGAGCCCGATCAGCGCCCAGGTCGTGCATAACGAGATGGCGAGGATTGCATCGATTGCAGCCAACAGCCGCGAGCTCAGTTGCCGGTTTCGGCTGCAAACCAGCCAAGCAGCGAGCGCGAGTAGTTGGCCGCTGAGGTGGAAGGTCTGATCGACCAGCACGTCGAGCGGTTTTCTACCCGAAGCTAGGTTTGCGACGACGGACGCGACCAGCATGAAGCCCGAGATCGCGAACACCATGCGCGCAAAGCGGGCAATCCGATCCTGGAGCTCTCGGTTCTGCTCGGAGGTGCCGTCCGGGTTCCCCGTATATCGCCAACTGATCACGCAGTGCAGGCGCTACCACAGGCGTGTAGTCGCAGCAATATCGGGGTCTGCGTGTCGCTAACGACCTCATCGAGCGCCTGCCTAACCACATCGCACGACCGATTGAGCGGCCCACTCAGGTCACCGGCGCTGCGCTCAAGGCCGGTGCGCTCGAAGCGCTGCCAGGCGCGGGCTTCGTCAGTCCGCTGCGCGACCTAGCCGGGTATTATCCCGAGCTGGTCGACGCAGCCTGACACTGCTCAACTCGCCGGCACGATCAAGCGCACGACGACGTCCGGTTTGATCTTCAACGTGCCGAGCATCGCGCTGAAAGGCTTGATGCCGAACTCGGGCTGGTTGATCGTCATCTCGGCCTCGTAGTGGCCGTTGACGCGCCGCGCGACCGTCGACACGGGCCTCGTGTAGTCGTTCAACGCCAGGGTGCCTTGAATGTACAAGCCTTCCGGGCTCGGCGTGACCGATGTCGAGCGAAAGCGAATCGTCGGGTGATCCTTCGCGTGCAGCACGTCATCGAGGATCTGCTTCTCGATCCGACTCTTGTCGTCGTCGCTCAGGTCGGCCCCACTCTCGACGCCATTCTGCATCACGCATTCGACGCACAACGAGGACGCATCGATCTCGGCATCGATGGAGCGCGCCTGCTCGTCGACGGCGAGCTTGAAGCGTGTCACTCGGTGCTTGAGGTCGTGGGCGATCTTCGAGAGAAGGCCATCTTTGAAGCTGTACACGAGGCACTGCGCGTTGGTTGCGTCATACGTCGCCATGAACAATCCCTTTCGCAAAGGTCGAGCTCACGGAGTCAGCAACGTCCATGCCGCAGTCTGCAGCAGCTCCGAGCGGCGCGCGCCCAAGTGTCGAGCCTCTCGCCGGTGGAGTGGCAGCCGTGCTGTGGGCTCCACCCAACAGGATCGCTCCGCTCGTACTAACGTGCGAACTGCTTCCCGAGCCAGATTGCCATCAGCTCGGAACGGCTGTTGATTCCAAACTTTCGATAGATGTTCGCGACGTGTTCGTGCGTCGAGTTGTAGGTTTGCCCGAGCTCGGCCGCGATCGTCTTTTCCGGCTCGCCCTTCAGCAACTCCTGCAAGACTCTTCGCTCCGTGGGTGTGATCGGCTTACTCGCGACCAACAGGCCGTGCGCGAGAAGCAAGCGCCGGTGGAACCACTTGATGCCGCGAACGGCATAGGCCAGCTCCTCGCGCTCGGCCTCGCTGAAGGGCGGCATGTCAGCACCGCGAAACAAACCGAACGCCGACTCCGACTGCGAATTGATCGGATAGTAGCTGAACAGTGCGTCGTGGATTCCCTGGCTCAGGAACTGGTCCCGATAGTAGTCAGACTCGAACCAGTCCGGCTCGACGAGGTCGCAAAACCGGTGCGCGCGAAAGCTGCCAGCGCCCCGCCAAACCTCGACTGTCGTGACGTCGGCAGTTCCACGCTTTAGTCGCAGTCGGCCACGCTTCATGCGCTCTTCCATCGCCGCGGCGGGATGCAGTACTCGCAGAATGCGCGGACGCCAGCCGAACGCGGCGTCTCGCGGACTCACCAGCCGTACGAATCCGACCCACGTGACATTCGAAGCGGCGATCAGCTTCGATAGGCCGCGCATGCAGTGATTCAGCGCAGGCTCCAATTCGCCCGCTTCGAAGTCGATCAGCTGATCCCAGAGCTGCTGAACGCGATCGCAATACTCGTGACTAGGCCGTAACTGCATCCGAGAGGTGTGAGCAATCAATTCGGGTCAAATGATTGTCAATTTCACCTCGCTTATCACAGATTGGGCCGAGATCGACGCCGCAACGTGCAGATGTCTCTATTTCGCTACGGACACGTAGTCGAGCCGCAGCAAGATGTCCTCTACTTTGTCCAGCGCGAGCCCGTTGCCACCGTTCAACGCCAACACGTCGCGCGGGATGAACAACGCGTACTCGCCGTACAGGCCACGCGCGGCCAGTTCGGACGTCGCCCCGCTCGCATAGTCGTCTGCTTCGAAGTCGGCGCGCTCGACGTTGAAGTACGCCTCGATCCGCGCCCTTGATTCCGCACCCGTCTGATTTTCCAGCCCGAGCCCTGCGCCGACCCCGCCCGCGACACCGTATTCGGGGTCGCGGAACAGATTGCGCGACGGGCGAACGGACGCCGTTTGATAGATCGGCGCGCCCGCGGGTGGGCTGCCGCACCACTGACTAAAGAACGTGTTCGACTTGAGGATGTCGACGCGCGCAAACGTAGGTTCATCGCCGACGTACAGATCTTCGGGGCCGAGCACGGACGCATTCACCGACCACAAGCGCTCTGCACAATCGGTACCGGCGAGCACCGGGACGCCTTGCGACTGTCCGCCGCTCACGGCTGACAGCGGTGCGAGCGTGAACGGAATGCGCTGGCCCAGGTACTTCCCGGCGTTGTCGTAGGCTGCGTTTTGAGGCGAGGTCAGGAGCAGCCGGAAGCGTTCGACTTCGCTCAAGCGTTGCTCGGTCTTCGGCGCGTTCTTCAGATCCGCGATCTGCAGGAGCTGATTGCGCAGCGACAACACGACCTTCAGATCGGTCGGGCGATTGCCGCGAACCGAGCGTTGCCCGCTCATACTCCAGAGTTCTTCGAGCACGCTCCACAACTCGTCGGGCAAGCGTGACTTCAGCACGGTGTCGCGCAGCGGCAGCGACACCTGTTGTTCGTACTCGACTGCGCGCACCGCGAGATACGTCACGCGCCGGGCCATCCGCATGTCGCGCCAGAAGCGCTTTGCTTGATCACCGATCCAGAAGTCGTGTGCGAGCGGTGCAACGAACCGACCCTTCGCGGTGTCGAGCGCTGCGCGGCCATCGGCCATCACCGTCGCGGCGGAGATCTTCAACTCTTGAATTCGGTAGAGCGACTCCGCGACGTTGCTCGCAGCCTGTGCCACCCGCACCGCTTGCGCTTTCTGTTGGACGAACTCGCTCGCGGCCTCGGCGAGACATTGGCGAAGCTCCGATTTCTCGTCGAGCTTGTCGATCAGCTGCTGATATGCACGCTCGGTTTCGTCCAACTGGCGCTGAGCCTCGAGGCTACCGATTCTGAAACTGGCCCCCGCGAACCGCGAGACGCAGCCCCCGATCGCAAGTCCGGGCCCGAGAAACTTGCCAATGTCTTCGGCGGAAAGGACGCTCACGACGGTGTCGATGCAATCGGCAGCCGCATCGCAGTACTCCGCGGCTGAGTCGAGCCCCGTCTTGGTCCGCTCGATTCGATTCAACAGATCGTCTCGCGATTCGCGCAGCACCTGGCGTTCGGTACCTTCCGACATCACCTGGGAGCAGTTGTCGAGCGCCCGTGCGTAGCGTTCGACGTTGCCTTCGAACTCCGCCTGCGCTTCGCGAGCCTCTTGCCGCGCTTGCCGGAGGTCGAACACCGCTTCGCCGATGGAGCCGTTGTAACACTCGGGGTTCAACACGGCCGGATTCGCCGCATCGTCTTGCCCCGGCAGCTTAGCGCTCGCAGTCGGGTACTTTTCGAGGCAGGTTTTCTCGATCTTTTCACGCGCCGAAGCGGAGATTGCACTCGCACCCAGCACGCTGCTGATCACTCCCGGAGAGACCTCCAAAGTCATCCCATCAGAACACTCGATGCACGACACATCGGTGCCCGTCGCGCTCTTACACATGGTTTGTGTAAACGTGCTGCACTTCGCCTCGAAGTCGTTCGCATACATGTCTAGCTTCGCGTCGAGACCGCGAGCGGCAAACCCCGCGTTGTTCGAGATCTTGTGGGACTCCGAGATCACGCACATCTGATACTTCATCGACTCCGGCGACAACTGCGCGGTATCGCCGATCTCGCAGCCCGCCTTTTCCGCATTGAAGAAGCAGTTGTCCGGACTGAAGTTTTTCCATTCCTCGACTAACTCGATGGTGTCGAGGTCGCTCGGATAGCAGTACTCGGCCAGCCGCGAACCGTAGTCGAGCCGCATCTCGTCGAGTGCCTGCGCGCGGTCGTTGTTCGCTTGTTTGACTTGGATCTCGCGATCCAGCTGATCGATGAAGAGTGGCATTGCGGTCTCCCAGCCGACCCGCGCCATGTCGACGAGGTTGGGTGCCCACGTGCTGCCGGATACGACTGCGCCAGGCATCTGACCGATCAAGAAATCGCTGACCGCGGAATACCGAGTAGTCGGCGTCTCTTCGTCGCCGTAGAAGTACAGCGGTAGGTCGTCATCTTCGACGCCGAGCGGGTTACGCCCCTCGACGATCGCCGCGGCCGCCATCCCGAGCTTGTTGAGATGTGCCTCGATCTCGGCATTTGCGGAGAGGTACTTCGACCCCCACGAGAGTCCGGCAGCGCCGCCTGCCTGTTTCGCTCGCTCGTACAACGCAGCTGCGAGCGGCCGAACGACGAGTGTGTACCGCACGGCTTCAGCCAGTCGGTCGAGCGCACTCAGATCGCGATCGAGCGCGGCCCACTCGAGCCGCGGCTCGAGCAGTGCGAGCTGCGCATTCGCCAGATCGAGCAATGCGATCGGCAAACCCAAAGTTTGCTCGTGTTCGGCTTCGGATGTCACGCTCTGCCCGAGCGCGAGCGGTCGATAGTCCGGCGTCGCGAGCAACTCCCCCGGAATTTGATCGATCGCGGTCGCAAAGCGCGGGTGGAGCACCAAGTCCCACAGCGGCAGATTCTTCGCGAGCACTTCATCCGCACTCGCGAGCTTGTTCCGCCCTTCGGCGGCGCGAAACATTTCGCCGAGTAGCTCGCGCTGCGCAGCCTCGCGGGCTTGAAACGCACCGTACGAGAGATAGCGCTGGAGCAACCGCTGTGCGACTCGACTCGCGAGGGCGGTCTTCGCCGTGTCGGGCTCGCGCGCGCGGTTGCGGTCCGCTTCAGTCGCGAGACCGAGCGCAGTCACGAAGCGGGCAGCGTCCACGCACGCCGGATTTTCCGCGAGCAGGTTTGGAAGTTGCGCAAAATCGCCGGCGTTCGTTCCCGGGGCGGCATCCTTCTGAACGCGCGCGAGTTCCGTCGCACACGCATCGATTAGACCTTGGGCTCCAAGCCGATCACACGCCGGGTCGCTCGAGGAACACGGACTCTTCGCGAGATTCACGTCGGCGGCGAACAGCGAGAGATCGCTACCCTCACAGCCGAGGTCACCCGAGTAGCTGACCTTGGTCGCGCCGAAGCGAGCGCTCGTGCTGCTGGTTGCAACGCGCGGCAGGCACAACGCCATCTCCGCGCAGCCTTGGGCGACCGGTGGCAGCTGGCACGCGCGGCGCACGTTTCCGCGAACCACGGTCGATTTCAAGGTCTCGGAGCACCCTCCACTCGTGATGCTACCGGTTGCGGTCACCTCGAGCTTCGAGGCATCGCTCGTCTCGATCACGTCGCAACCGTATTCAGCTGCGACCGCATCGCAGATGTCGACCGGCTGCAAGTGATACTTCGACCCCGACACGCATGTGCTGTTCGTCGCCGAATCTTCGAACTCGACCGCACATGGAATCGCGCGCGTTCGCAACTTGGGATCGATGCTCGCAGCAATCGTGGGCATCATGTTTGCCGCTCTGAACGGTCCACCGAGCCGCGTCGGGAGCGATGGCGACACCATCGGCCCGTTCCAAACCTTGCGCGCGGCCGTCAGCCCGAGTTGATCGAGCCCAGCCGGATCGAACGCGCATGCGGTGAGGTTCTTCGCGCCCGCGGCCGACTCGATTGGAAACGCATCCAAGATCGATTGACGCGCTGCATCGTCGAGCGTCGAAACGTCAGCGGCCCCAAACACGGTGCGCAGCGCGTTCTCCCAAGGCAAACGCGTGAACGCGCGGTCGGCCGACGCCGTCAGCTTCGCATCCGTTGGGACTGAAGGCGCACTCATGCCGTCGGGTAGCTCGGCAGTCTTGGACAGCACGATCGACCAGCGCACGAAGGGTGCGCGTTCACTCGCGAGCAATCCGCGCAAGCGCAGATTGAGATCGAACGAAACGTTCCCCGCGTTTAGAACCGCTTTAGCCGCCGGTGCTTCCGCGAGGACTTCGAGCCCTGCGCCCGACCATGCGTCGCTCTTGAGAAACGGCGCGGAGGGAAGTTTCACCTGCGCCTGTGCGCCCGAGCTGATCGACCCGGTCCAGCTCCCGGAAGGCGCAAACACCTTGCGTGGATCATTCAGCACGATCACACCGGCCGTGCCCGATTCGGGGGCGTAGATCGTCGCAGTCAACTTCAACGTGATCCCGTTCGCTTCGCTGCCGCCTTCGACTGCTGGATCGCTCGCGGTCCCGACTCGAGTGACCTGCGCAATTCCTTCGTATGCGCCCGATTGCAACACCTGTTCGGTCGCGGACGAAGTGTGATCGGTCGGATCGAAGATCGCTCCCACGTGCTGCGTGCCGCTCTTCGTCACGGCCGTGATTCCACCAGCGGATGTTTTAGTCGTCAGTTTTTGGAGGCTGACGCCCACGTGCAAGTTGGACTTCGGCTGAATCGCCATCGTGGGCGCCTTCGTGAGCTTGGCCCATACCGTCACGCTCGAGCCGGCTTTGAGATCTTTGAAGGTGCATTCAGCAGCGTAGCTACCGTCATCACCGCAGCGCACCACGAGCGAGCCACTCGCTTTGATTCGCGTCACGCCAGCGGCTTCGCGATCGGTCACGAACGTCACCGGTCGTTCGTCGTCCATGCTGACGAACGTCAGCTGCGCCGTAGTCGCACGCAGCGTGGACTGCGTCGGTGGCACGAGCGGCGTGACGCTGTCGGGGTCGCCACCTTTGCGGCACCGGCCGAAGCGATCGCACGCACCCTTGTCACCACAGTCTTTGTCTGCTTTGCACACCGCGACGCACTTGCCGAGCTCGCAGCCGGTGCCGCAGGCGCAGTCACCGTCGTTGCCGCATTCACGTGCTGCAGCCATCAGCTTTGGATCACGCGTGCAACTGGTTTGGATCACACCCGGATCATCGGACGGAATTCCGAGGCTGCCCGGCGTGGCGCCCTCCGGTCCGGCGTCGCCTAGGGCAGGCTTTGCGCCGTCGTCATCGCCGCAAGCTGCACTGAGCAGCAGGCTGACCGCACAAACCACACTTCCGAACGTTCGAACGCTGCGTGTCTCCACGTTTCCTCCGTAACAAGCCCGAGCCGAGCTCGATCCAAAATTTTTTATGTCGCAGCCGTCAGCTGCAGGTCACCAGCCGTGGTCCTGCGCGGTCACCCCTGGAAGTCCAGTTTGCGCAGCCGCGGCGCCCGTGGGTGAGCTGCCCGCCGTGCCGCCCTCGCCGCCTAAACTTGCCGGCACGGTCGGGCAGACACTTGCGACGTTGATCGCACCACTGTTGTCGCCGAGTAGAAGAGACGTACCGGCGCGCGCCCAGCACATCGAGGGGCCGCCGTTGCCACCTGCACCGCCACCGCCATTACCACCGTTGCCACCGAATCCTCCGTTGCCGCCGTTCGCTGCAGAGCGGCCTTGGCACGAGTTGCCCACGGTGCCCGCGCGTCCTGCGCTGCCACTAGTTCCCGCCGCACCACTCGCGCCGTCGCCACCGCGGCCGCCCTTGCCCGCCTCGAGTCGCGATCTCGCTTCGAAGCGAACGTCGGCACCCCAGGTTTGAAGTGCGATCGAAGGTCCACCGGGTCGCCCACCCGTTCCGCCGCCACCACCACAACCGCGAGGGCCGCCTCCGCCTCCGGTTCCACCGGTGAGTGGCGATGGGCACGCGGGAATGCATGTGATCATGGCTTTCATGCCGCCCTGACCACCCTGGCCGCCTTGTGCACCGTGCAAGCCCGGCTGGCCCGAGGTGCCAGCGGGTGCAACCCACGAACTGTCGTATTCCAACGTTCCGAACCGATCGACGCTCGCAGCTGCAG
>DASRXR010001111.1:0-3772 GCA_035687405.1 Polyangiales bacterium | reverse complement strand
ACGGTTGCGCGCTCCGGTTTTTCTGCAGAGAGCATCAGACCCGAGAGTCCTTCGTCAGCTGGAGCCGCGTTGACCACGTGCAAGTCGGGGCGCAAAGAGGTCACGGAGTGGCCGCGGCTCACCGGCGTTCTAAGTCGTGGGCCGCTGCCAATCGGCGAACTTGGTGGCAGCGGTCGATTCGCCGGTACGACCGGCGCTGCTCACGCCATGTGCGTAGCCAATCCCATCGCGGCGCTGCACTCCCCCGGCCCCCTTATTAAGCCTCTTTGTGCGTGCGAGCCATGTGTGAGCACCAGGGAGCGACTTCAAGTCCAACACGAGACGCACCTTGAACCCGCGCGGTGAGGGCGGCGCGCCGAGTCGCGCGGCTCGCAACGAGTTCGCGCGGGACGACCGTTCGCTGCTGTAGCGGTGCGGTTATGGCCTTGCGGGGAGCATCGTCGTTTCGGTGCACTTGTGCGTCGCGCTAAAGAAATGGACGGCGCTCGAACCATGCGGCAGTGGGTTTGCGGGCGACGCCTTTCGTGTGCACAGGAATCGTGCGGGTCCGTGAACACGCGCTCGGACTCGCAGCTCTCGCGGCGCGTTCGACCGGCCGGTCGGTGCAACGCTTGTTCCTATGATTCGAACCTTCCCGTACCGCCACACTCAGTACGACGTGGATGCCGTCCACGCATCTGAGCGCGTGCTTCGATGGCGGCGGGCTGTGGGTGGCAGATTGTGCTGCGCGCGAGCACAGGAATCACGCGCATGCATGAGCGGGCTCGCACTCGCACTCGCGGCGCGTGTTCGACGGTGGAGTCAACGCATGTTGCGAAGAGCGATCACCGCTCGTGCGGCCAAACAGTACGACGGAGGCGCCGTGCATCCGGGTGAAACGAGCTGCGGTGGCCCCGTGCGGCGCTCGGCAGACGCGCGCGAATGCAGCCAGTGTGCACACGCGACTGCTCGCGCGGCCACACAGCACGATGCAGGCGCCGTGCATCCGGGTGAAACTCGTCGACTAGGTGGGCCGTCCGTCGGCTTCGAATGCGCGCAGCAACTCCGGAGCAGCGGTCGCGAGAACGAGCTGCGATGGGCCCGTGCGGCACGCGGTCGACACGTGCCAATGCAGCCCGTGCGAACTCGAATCCGTCTGCGTACTTGGTCTTCTCGCACTACGAGCATTCGTCGCGGCGGTTGGACCGTTGGTTCTGCACCCGCCGCGACGGTGAATGAACAGCCAGCGATACGCGGCTCCGCAGAAAGAGGACGCTGCATCCGAGCAGCATCGAAATTGGCTCCGTGTTCCCATGCCGTGGTTGGTACGAAGAGGCTAAATAAAGGGGGCCCGGGGAGTGCAGCGCTGCGATCGGATTGTCTACGCACACAGCCCCAGCAGCGCCGATCGTACCGGCGGATCGACCGCTGCCACCAAGTTCGCCGATTGGCGGCGTTCCTCAACCTAGAACGCCGGTGAGCCGCGGCCACTCCGTGACCTCTCTGCGCTTCGACATGCACGGCGTCCCCGCGGCTACAGCCACCGATGGACTCACGGGTCCGGTGCTCTCTGCCGAAAAACCGCGGAGCGCGCAACCGTTGCTTCGAACGGCCGATGAACCATCCATGGTGCTTACACCGCAAACTGGTGCTTCGCGCGGCCGATGACTTTGCATGTTTCTAGGTCGGCGAAGCCGTAAGTAGGTGGAAAATGTTTGGGCACTCACAACTCGACTGTGTCTGGAAACAGCTCAAGCTTGATCCGTTTGTCGGTGCCGTTGTTCGCGTCCGGTTGTTCGCGCGGTTATTGCTTTCGCGTGCGAACTGACCGCTTCCACCGAACATCGATGCGGGGACGCGGAGCCGCACTTCGGGTTCCGGAAGTGCTGCCGTCTTCGGCTCGCCCGCAGCTGCGAGCGGCACAGCCGGAGCAACGCGCACCGGCGTGTTCGCGCGGTTGTCGCACTCGCATGCGAGCTGACCGCTTCCGCACGAACATCGATGCGCTTGCTCGAACGGGTCGAGAGCACGTTGGGCTCACGCTACTGTGCTTCGCGCGGCCGATGACTCTGCAGGTTTCTAGGTCGCGAAGCCGAAAGCAGGTGGAAAATGTTTGGGCGCTCACAACTCGACTGTGTCTGGAAACGGCTCAAGCTTGATCCGCCTGTCGGTGTCGCTTATCGCGTTTCACGTGGTTTGAACGCCGCATCAAAAGCTGGCCATGGACGGGGGCAGTTGCGGCTGGCACCGGCGGTGCGGGATCCGGGAGCCAGGAACCTTCGTGGATCACGGGTTTTTTACATCCGAGCGGATCCACTCGTAGATCTCAGCACGTTCGCGCGCAGTTCGCACAGAACGTATTCACGGAAGTGGGTGAGCTTCGCAGCCAACGTCGAGCCGCGGTCTGACCCGGCGCCACGCAAGCCAGCCGGTCGTGCGGACGCCGTTGCAGCTAACAGCGGCGGTGCGGAGCTCGGGAGCATGAAGCCTTCGTAGATCACTAATCGTTAGGTCACTGCGGACTGAAAGCACTCACGCACGGTGGGCGCGCTTCACAGCTTCGCGCTGGAGGGCGAGGACCAATTCAGTAGCACTCACCATCCCGCCCCCAGCGCTTTGAAGTGGTCGGTCCGCTCCCGTTCGATCGACCGGCCGTTAACGCTCACCGTTGACTCGCCAATCAGACCGGCGCCGCCAGCGCCGTGAATCTCGTTGATCCAGGCCCCACACGAGCCTCTGCGCGCACCGGCCAGGTCGTGAAAGACGTAAGTCTTGAAAAACAGACAAGGCTCTGGTACCCATCAGCTCAGCCCGAGGCCCCGCCCATGCCACACACCCAGCACGAACTCACCACGCACCTTCCTTCTCGCAAAACCGCAGTCCGCGTCGAACCCTACAGCGCCCATGTCGGCGCAACTGTCCACGGCATCGATCTCAGCACTCCGCTTCCCGCCGCCACCCGCGACGCACTGCGGCACGCGCTGTTCGACCACGGGGTCCTCTTCTTCCGCGATCAAAACCTCACCCCAAATCTCTTCCTCGATGCCACACGCATCTTCGGCGAACCGCTCCGCCACAATCCCTACCTCCCGTCGCACGAAGACTTCAGCGGCGTCGAGATCATCGAGTCAGGGGTCGGGCGTCGCCTCGCGAACGAGAGCTGGCACGCGGACGTGACCTGGCAACACAACCCGCCTTTCGCAACCGCACTCCACGCGGCAGAGCTTCCACCGTTCGGCGGCGATACCGTCTGGGCCAGCTCGACTGCCGCATACGACTCACTCGACCCACTGCTGCGCGCGTACCTCGAAACTCTGACCGCATCGAACTTCGTCGACGCCAACGGCTATTCACGCACGCACGAAGACGAAGAAGGCCTACGCATCCTCGCTGAGCTGCGCGCGAAGTATCCGCCGATCGACGTGCCAGTGATCGCAACTCACCCCGAGAACGGGAAGAAATCGATCTTCGTGAACGAGCTGCACACGAGTTACATCAAGGGCGTGACACGCGCCGTGAGCGAAAGCCTGCTCCGCATCTTGCTCACCACGCTCGAAAATCCCGTGTTCCAAGCGCGCTTCACTTGGCGGCCCGGCTCAGTTGCCGTGTGGGACAACCGGCTCGTCCAACACCGCGCCATCCACGACTACGGCGACCAACGTCGCGTCTTGCATCGCGTCACGCTGGCGTGATCTTCGAAGGAGTACTGCGGTGACACAACGATCTGGACAGTTGCACCTCAACGCATTCTTGCTCGACGTCGGCCATCACGAAGCGGCGTGGCGGCTTCCCG
>DASRXR010001110.1:0-7116 GCA_035687405.1 Polyangiales bacterium | reverse complement strand
CAGCGTCACTGGCAGTTCGACTCACACCGCGGCTGTTGCGCCTGCTGCAACTTCGGATAGAGCGCGAGCAATTCTTCGAGCACGCCGTTGGTCCAACCGAAACCGATTTGCGTGGAATACTCGCCGCCGCGCCCAAGGCTCGTACGTTCTACATCGTACTTCTCGAAGAGCCGCGACGTCTGTCGATACAATTGGACGTTCGTGTTCATCCAGCGCTTTGCGATAGTGGAAGCGAGCGAGTCGTAACCGTAGTTTCGCAACCCTTGCACTGCGATCCACTGCAGCGGCGCCCAACCATTCGGCTTGTCCCATTGCTGTCCGCTTCGCACCTCGGTCGTCGCGAGTCCTCCCGCCCTGAGCAGGCGCGTGCGAACGACTCGCGCGACCGCAACTGCTTGCTCGGGTGTGCTCGCGTTCACGAAGAGTGGATACAAGGTCGCAGCAGTGATCGCGCGCAACTTCTTTCCGGTGCGCCATTCATAGTCGGTGAACGCGCCGACGTCCTGATTCCACAAGTGCCGGCCCATCGCAGCTTTTCGTAGGTCCGCGCGCTGTTCCATGGACTGCGTGCAATCCGAGCGCCCGGCGCTCTTGCAGCCGCGCGCGATCGAGAGCTCGAGGCTGTAGAGCAGACTATTGAGATCCGGAGGAATCAACTCGGTAGTTCGGATGGTCTCGAGCGCGCTGCCGGATGCGAGCCACCGAGTGCTGAAGTCCCAGCCGCTCTCCGCGGCAGCCCGCAGGTTCCGATAGACCTCGCTCGGCGCGCGGCCACTTCGCCGCGCGGTTTCGACATCCTCGCGATACGCTTCGTCGCGCGGGGTCTCCAAGTCGTCCCAGTAGCGATTGAGGAACGAACCATCGCGAAGGCGAACGACACGCCGGTGTGCCTCGCCCGGGGCGAGCGTGTCGGCGCCGTTCATCCAGAATGCGTATTCATGCTCGAGTGCGCCGAGATACTCGAGGTAGACGGACTCGCCATCGCGCTCCGCCACGAGATCCACCATCCGCGCGAGGAATGGTGGCTGCGATCGGCTCAAGTAATAGGTTCGATTGCCGTTGGGAACGTGACCGAATCGCTCGACCAACCAGGCAAAGTTGGCGAGCATCGCACGCACCAAGTCGTGACGACCACTTCGCTCGAGCCCGCGCATCGTGAAGTAAGAATCCCAGTAGTAGATCTCGTCGAAACGTCCACCGGGAACGACGTACGTGCGAGGGAGTGAAAGCAGTGACGTGTTAGGTGAGGCCGGCGCCGGCTGACGCACCAACTCACCCCACACTTTGTCGATATACGCCCTCAAATCAGCGCCACTCGCTTCCGGAGCCAATCGCGCGGGCGGTCCGCGGGTCACGAAATGGGAAGCGATGAAATCGCGCAGCTTGAAATCCGGTAGCTCGCGCTCTTTGCGGTACCTCGCCAGGATCTCCGCGGGCATGCTGGTCGGGACCGCGTCTGCAAACGTCTTACTGTCTTCGAAGACGCGTTCGAGTTGCACGCGCTCGAACAGCTCCTGGTAGACGGCCGACGGCGGAAGAAGTGCATCCTCGGCGAGCGTGTGTGCTGTCGCGAGGACTGCCAGCGCGAATGCGATGACAGCCGGACAGCGTTGCATTCGTGTCACTCGGAACCTCAGCTCGCGCCTCACCACCGTGGCTACGCGAGCCGAGAGCCTGACTTCTTTCGCAACCCGCCGCAAAGGAACGGCGGGAGCGCTGGTGACTCACGCGACGAGAACGCGTTCAGCCGAGTGCTCGAGTCACTGCCGCTGGAGCTTGATCCAGTTCACGATGCTCTCGACGACTGCCTTGTCCATCGAGGTCGCGTGCTCCTTACCGATCATGTAGTAGTTGGCGTGCACGAAGCCGGGATCACAGCCCGCCCAGAACGAATGCACGTTGTTCAGGATCATCTGTGATTGTCCGGCATCACAGCCATGTGTGGTCGCGAGCATGGTCTGGTCGCCCGGCATGGAGCCGTCGCCCTCAGCAGTCGTCATGATCACGGCCACCTTGCTCGCACAAGCTGCACCGGAGAAACCACTGATGCTGCCGCCGCTCATCATGATCAAGCCTTTGACCTTGTCCGCGAGCTCGGGCTTGCAGCCGAACCGAGCGGTGTAGCCACCGCCCCACGAGTGCCCGCCGACCCACATCGACTTGATGTTGAACTTCCCGGCGCCATTCAAGTTGGCGTACACCCAGTCGATGATCTTCATGAGGTGCGGCTCGTCCTTGCCGTCATCCTCTCTGCCCCACTGCTGGACGACCGAACTCGGCGTGACGATGATCAAGTTGTGAGACGCCGCGAACGTGTGCGCTGAGAAGTAGCCGTGCTGGTAGAAATGCTGTTCTACCGGCGTCGTGCCGTGGAGATTCAAGATGAACGTGGCCGGTGCGCCCGCATGCTTCTCGCATGGGTACGTCACGATCATGGGCCGCTCGTCCATCATGAAGTTTCCGGTACCGAACGCACGGCCTGTCAAGCCGCCACACGGGACCTCTGGGATCGAGATCACGGGCATCGCGGCATCGCCGTCTTCAGGACCGCCCGGAACTGGTGGCGTTCCTGCAGGAAGCATGGACACCGGGGCCGTGGTTCCCGGGGCGGGTGTGCCCGGGGCGGGTGTGCCCGGCGCGGGCGTTCCTGGTGCAGGTGTCCCTGGAGCGGGTGTGCCCGGGGTCGGCGCGGGCGGAGTGGGCTGGCTCGCGGGTGGATTCATCGGACGGACGCCGCTGCCAGCTGCACCCATGCTCGTCGGCGTTCCAGTTCCGCCGGATGGTGAGCCACTACCGATCGAACCTGGGCCTCCTGCATTGCTGCCCACAGCTGCAGAGCCAGCGACGCTCGAGCCGGTATTGACCGTGGCTGGCGAGCTCTTTTCCGGCTCCGAGCCCGAGCAGCCCGCAAGCACGAGGCACCCGAGCAAACACACGATCGATTGGTTGTCGCGTACAGGAAGCAGCATGGTGATGACCCATCTCTAGGGACTGCGTGAAACCGACTCGCATCACACGAACTAGATGCGGTCCAACCTTCACTGTTGGTGAAATCTTGTCAATCGTCGCGACACCCAGGTCGTAAGGCTGGCTAGTCCGGTTCGTCATTTAGGCCTACGAGGCGAGAGAAAATGCTGAACCTCATGCCCGCCCGCATCTTTTGGCCTTCCCTCGATCGTCTTAATAATAGGAGGCACGATCAGCATGACATCGATACAGGGCAAGACCGCAGTCGTCATCGGGGCCAGCTCCGGCGTAGGCCGAGCGACAGTCAAGGCACTCATCGCCGAAGGCGCCCGCGTTACGGCAGTCGCACGAGGCGGCGACGCGCTCGACAGATTGCGCGCTGAAACCACGGGCGCGGTGGAAACACTTCGCGCCGATGCAGCAGACCCGAAGACCGCACAGCAATTGCTCCGGGATCTCCGGCCGGACCTGGTCGTGCTCACCGCTGGTGTTCGGCCGCGGATGGCTGCACTGAACGACCAGACGTGGGAGACTTTCTCGGAGGCGTGGAGCTCGGACGTGCAAGCCACATTTCACTTGGTCAAAGCTGCGCTCGCGATGCCGCTTGCGTCGGGTAGCACCGTCGTGATCGTATCGAGTGGCGCTGCGATCAACGGGTCACCGCTCTCCGGCGGATACGCGGGAGCCAAGCGGATGCAGTGGCTGCTCGCGGGTTACGCTCAGCAAGCCTCCGACAAGCAGAACTTGGGGATTCGGTTTCTCGCCGTCGTGCCCCAACAGCTCATCGAGAACACGGAAATAGGCAACGCCGCCGCAGCGGCCTACGGCGCTCGGCAGGGCATTTCGGGAGCGGAGCTCATGCAGCGTTTCAAAGTGCCGCTCAGCGCAGAGGGAGTCGCCAGCGCGATCCTGGGCGGCATGCAGGGACAGGTCGGACAAGGCGTAAACGCGATCAAGGTAACCGGTGAATCGGTCGAGCCACTCGGATGACGACTGACGACGACACGCGCGCGTCGTTGCCGGCCATGGCAGAAGCTCGGCGTCGCTTCACGGAGATCGTCGGTGAGCTGCGCCCCGAGCTCCATCGCTATTGCGCTCGCATGACAGGTTCCGTGTTCGACGGTGAAGACATCGTCCAGGCCGCGCTGGCGAAAGCTTATTACGCACTCAGTCAGATGACCGAGCCGCCCGTACTCAGACCCTGGCTTTTCGGCATCGCGCACAACACCGCCATGGATTTCCTCAGGCGTTATGACCGAAAGCACGTGGATGTCGTCTCTGAAGTGCCCGACCACGCCGAGCTCGAAGACGCCGGCGTCGACCCGGAGCTGGTCGAATCGGCTTTGACGATTTTCGTTCAGCTTCCGCCGGTGCAGCGGAGTGCGCTCATCCTCAAGGACGTCCTCGGGCACTCACTCGAGGACGTCGCAACGACTCTGGGTATTTCGGTCGGTGCCGTGAAAGGGGCGCTGTCGAGAGCGCGAGCCAACGTGAGCCCGAAGGCTATTTCTGCGTCGGCGCAGAACGCGGACTCGTTTTCCGCGGAGGAGCTAGCAAACCTCAAGCGCTACGCCGACCTCTTCAACGCTCGCGACTGGGATGGGCTTCGTGCGCTACTCGGGAGAGAGTCGCAACTCGATCTCGTGTCCCGTGCGAAGCAGCGTGCCGCCGACGCGCGGTACTACGATCGGTACGCAGAGATCATCCAAACCGAGGACATTCGTGCCGAGCCGGGAGTCGTCGACGGTGTCCTCGCGATCGCGATGTACCGTCCGGCAGCGAGCTCCGTGCCAACCTATTTCGTCCTGCTCGAGTGGAGTGGAAGTCGAGTCACGCTCATTCGCGACTTCCGCTACGTGCCCTACATCGCGAGCGGTGCGCGTTTCTCACGAACGCCCACGGACAACACTAATCATCCGTAGCGACGTCGCTCACAGCGGCATCGATGTGGTCCGGATCTTCGAAGGCGATGTGCAGCTCGGCAGGTTCTGAATCATCTGCGATCGTTTCGGACGCCTCTACCTGTGCGAGGATGGCCGCCTGTTGATCGCGTCCAGTCGCAATGAACCGATAGGTTCCAGCCAGCCCATCGTCGACGGCGAGCTCAACCGTCAGCGGCCAGGCACGCACGCCGCCGGGCTCGAAACGAACCTCCGCGAG
Organism: Polyangiales bacterium; assembly: GCA_035687405.1. Classification (GTDB taxonomy): domain Bacteria; phylum Myxococcota_A; class Polyangia; order Polyangiales; family JAFGIB01; genus JADGRF01. The sequence goes on along the minus strand of DASRXR010001110.1, from coordinate 1,989 downwards.
CGTTCTCGAACCGAGTGAGCCTTGCTTCTGGATGATCAGGGCGACACTCGCAATCGACTCGCGGAGGTCGGGACCCGCATCGACCACGACTTTCAGCTGGTCCGGAACGGAATCACTGTGCTCCGAACACGCGGCCGCGATCAGCAAGAAGCTCAACATTGCGGCGCGAGCTGCACCCCGCACCCACAGCTGACGCGCGTCCCCCGGCGGTTTCATCCGACAACGCTAACGCAGGGAAACCCGAGTTCAAGTGCAATCGTTCGCAGAAACACTGCATCTGACGCGCCCCCCACGCAGGCTGGTACCGCGCAATCCGTCGAAGGGCAGGCGAAACGCAGCGGTACGAATCACCCTAGCCTCGAACGCAGCATCATTGGCGCGGCAACGCATCGATACGCCCGAGCTCGACCTGACGGACTCGGACTGGCAGCGGCACGTTGCACACCTCGATTCGACCGGCTGGCAACTTGAACCAGTCGTCGCGTCGATTGCGCCGCGCTTCGACCAACGCGTCGAACGTCGCCGTATCGGTGCGCAAGAGCTCGAGCTCGACGTGTTCCGCCGCTGGCACGTCGGCCGCGATCCGCACACGCGTGATGATCGTGCGCTGCTCGGGAGATTCGTAAAAACCCATCGGACCGTGGCCACGCGGCAACGCACTCAATAAATCCATCCCGAAAATCACACGTCCTGCGAGCGTGACATTGCGATCGAGGTGGCGTGGCGCATGACCACTCACGACGTACAACTCAGCGCCACCGCCGCTGTCCGCTGCAACGTCACGCCCAGCACCGAGCATCGCGTAGCAGTGTACGGGCCACGCCTTGCCGCTGCTGCGGTCTCGCGCAGCTGGAAAACCGTCGACGAATCCTGTCTCGGGCGCGTACGTGTCAGGGTCCGGCAACGCGTGAAACGCCAACCCCGCGAGCTCGCGGTCAAACTCCGGCGCGAGCGTACGCGCTGCAGTGCCGAGGGGCTTCTTGCCTTCCGGATCGCCCCACTGGACCACGTAGTTGTCTTGCGCCCGAACGATCGGCAGGCCGTCGAAATAGTGCTCGCGCACCAACGTGCGAATGTTCGCGGTATGGCGCGGCGCAAACTGCGGAGCGAGCTCGATGACTACGAGTCCGGCGGGCACGTCGAGATAGAGCGTGTTCTCGGGATCGGGCGCTCGCCAGTCTTCCGGCTTCGAAGCCGCGAGTACTTGATCCATCGTCAGTCTGGAGGCCGCAGCTCGCGTCTTCACGAGTGTGTGGGGCGGGTCGGGAGATACCGCAGCGGACGCGCACGCAGCGACAATCGACACCATCAAACCTGACCACGCACGGATTCGCGCCATCGTTGTTGCAGAACCTCGGCGTTTTGCTCGCACACCGCCGGGGTCCGCGTCCAGGAAAACGATGCGCAGGGCGGTGTTCGACATGCGTGCGGCGCCGCAGCGCCGCGCCGCATCTCTGGGTGGACGACTTCAGCACTAGTGACAGCTCTGCTTCGCCGCATGTCGCGAGTCCGCACAATCCGTCCGGGAACGAACGTACGCCGTCCAGACGTTTGGCGGCGCGAGCGCGCAATGGTCGGCCCGTCGCGCTGGCAACCATGTTGCACTAGAGCACGCAGGCGTCGCGCGACCGTTGCGCGCTCTCACAGGAGCAAACGATGAAACCCAAAGTTGCCAAGCAAGCACGTCCGCCGAGCGACGCTCCACGCACGCCGGCGGCAGCGAACGGGCCCGCGCTTCAGCGCTCCGTGCTCCCGATCAACGACCGCTCCACCGTCGGTCTCACTACCTATGACGCCAAGGATCCCAACACTTCGTATCCCCCCATCGTGCCGATCCGAGCCCCCGAAGGAGCGCCGAATGTGTTGATCGTGTTGATCGACGACGTGGGCTTCGGCGCTTCGATGGCGTTCGGCGGACCGTGTGAAATGCCCAACGCCAAACGTCTCGCAAAACAAGGGCTCAAGTACACCCGGTTCCACAGCACCGCG
>DASRXR010001109.1:0-5201 GCA_035687405.1 Polyangiales bacterium | reverse complement strand
GACAAGAGTGGGTCGATAGCCTGCTCGGTGCCTACGAGCAGATACTCCGCCAACATCAGTTTCTCGCTCAGATCCTTCTGTTCGAGTCCACCCCGAGCTTCGACGAATGAGGGGATGCTTCAGGCTATCACCGCGATTTAGATCCGCACTTCAGCGAAGTAGCAGGCCAAGACACGAGGCCGCCCTGACATTCCAGTGTGGCGGATCCGGTGTCTGGCGATGAGATCCAGCTGGCGATTTCGTCGCACCCGCGCGCCTTCAAGGCCGCGCCACGTGAGTGAGCTGCGCAACACTCTGCGGCGATTGACCTAAGTTAGTCTTGAGGCGATGCCTAGTGTTCGGATGACCGCGAAACCAGGAGTTCAAGAATGAGGCGTTCACATCTGGTTGTTCTCGGTGTGTTCGGTGTGCTCGCGCTGCTTTCCGTCGCGCACGCAGAACGGACGGGTCGGACCCGGACTGACGCGTCGATCGACGCATATATCGACCGCAATATCGATCGGCCGCCTGTCGACGGCTGCGCCGTGGTGAGCGCAGAGCTTCAGTCATGCAACGAGCGACGCGAGTTCCTGAAGTCAGCAACCGAACAGCGCTACCAACGGCATGCCGAGCGATTGACGAAGCTGTTGAAGCAGGTCCACCAGCAGAAACCTGGAGAGCCACCGTTGCAGCCGTCGACCAATCAGAACCTACCGACGCGAGTGGACGAACTATTGAGCGCTTTGGAACAGGCCGTACAGGCTCGACAGCTTTGAAGGGGATGCATGCGTCTTCATGTGCTCATGATCATGTGTAGTGTGTATTTGGCTTCGGTCGGCTCTGCCGACGCTCAGGAACACATCGACGCGCCGCCTGCGCAGCAGGCACGAGGCGATTCTTCCGACGACATGGACGATCTGATTACACCCGAGGAGCGCGCGAAGTTCGAAGCAACGAAACGCGGTTCTCAGAACTCGCCGTTGTCCCCGGAGACGGCCGCTGCGTATTGGGCCGAGCAACGTGCGAGATATGACTACTGGAAAACGTACTGGGGTCGACGGCAGCGTGTGTTCGAGTGGCAGCACACGAGTGGTGTCGTGTTGTTTTGGAGTGTCGTACTCATGACGTTTGTCGGCCTCGGCATGGCTATGTGGCAGTTCGCCAAAGACAAGCCAGCTGCCGGCCAGGTTGCTCACACGCTGGAGATCTCACGGGACGGCCTCAAGCTCAGCTCTTCCTTCGCTGGGCTCGTCGTAGTCGCAGTATCGTTTGGCTTTCTGTACCTCTATCTGCGAGAGGTCTACCCGATCAACTTCGTTCCGGAGGGCACCGCTGCCGCGGCGGTGGATGCGTCGGACTAGGCGCTGAATCTCCGCAGCCGTCTGAACCCTGAAACAAGCTTCGTGGCCTTAGGTAGCCGTGGCTTCGCAGACATCTACATCTCTACTTCAGAGGGGTTGTTACAGATCCCCTGATCCGCATGGTGTAGTGATTCGCCTCGGTGGGGATCAACCTACAGTCACAGATCTAACAACGAATTCTAGACTCTGATCGGAGCGACTAGCCGCCGCCGTCAGCTGCGGTCGTCCCGACTACTGGAGCGCCGCCAACCAGAACGCCGCGGCATCCTCGGGCAGCGTCACGTGGTGGCGGCAGCCGTCGACCAGGCAGATTTCGAGCTCGACATTTACGGAGCGAATTCATCGCGCGGCACCTTCCCGGCTCCCACCGCCAAAGCGCCCAGGGGCGTCGCAAACGTGGGCGCGATAAGGGAAGGCAGGCCGTCAGCCCGTGGGGCATCGACGCCGGTGGGAAAAGCGGCGGGATCGGTGTGTAATCGGGGGAGGTGGTATTCCCGCTGCTTCGAAGCCCGCGTCTCCCCCGGCCCCCAAAGTCGACGCGGCCGGCGCGCGCGCAGGAAAGGGCGCTGTCATGAGGGTGTTGCTCTTTCTCACGGGCTTTGGCCAGGTGAAGGAGTACGACTACTTCCGTCGCTTTTTGGGGCGGCTCGCCGGGCTTCGAGACCTGTGCGATGTGTTCATCCATTGCAACAACCCCGACATCTCCGCCGACATCGTCACCCACTTCAAGGCGTTCCCGCAGAAGAACAAGCGCCTTCACATCACGACGACGAACGCCGGGTTCACCATGGGCGCCGTCGAGGCGGTGAGTAACGGCATCGAGACGGGCCTGTTCCGGGACTACGACTACGTGATCCACCTGCACCCGGACGTCTTCATCACCAACGACGCGGGCATCGTGAACCTGCTGCGGTCGAACCTGGAGAACCACGACGTGTTCTTCGTAAACCGATCACTGCCCGACGATGCGCGCTTCTTCAGCTTCGACTTCTTCGTCTTCAAGCCCCGGCTGCTATTGCGAAACATCTTCCGGGACGAGCTTCACACCTATCACGGGTGGCCTGAGCACTACCTACACGACATGCTGATCAAGCACGACGTCCGGTTCCAGATCGTCAAGCGCTTCGACGATGACAACTGGATGCCCCGCCGGGTGGACGACCACCTCGGCCTCTACCACGAGCACGATCTCGACCGCGTCGAAGCGCTGCTGCAGACGCTGGAAGCGGGAGACACCCCGCGCGCGCCGACCGGGACCACGGCGAGTGGCGCGACGACTTCCCGCGCGCCTTCGACGAGACCGCACGTTCCCCTCGGCGCCGCGGCCGCGCAATGGCAAGCGCTGACAACCGAATCACCGCCGTCGTCTTCGTCTCCTTCGCCTCCGTCACCAGGCCCACCCGGTCAGGGCCCAGGCCCCAGCGACCGCCGGTAGTCCTCCGGCCGGGGTTTGTGATCTAGAGGACTTGGATCAAGCGCGCATGCTGTCGCCGGACGGCCACTGCAAAGCCTCCGACAGCAGCACTCGCTGCAGTTTCATTCGGCCGAGCCCACCAACTGCTTCGTTTGTGAGCGAACGGCGCCGGGGACAATTAATTGAACAGCGCGGACGACCACCAGATTGCGGCGACAACACAACCGTCAATCGTCAAATGGTAGAGCATCATCCAAGTGGGTGAGTTCGCAGTCGAGGCGAAGGTCCCTAACACCTCTCGGTACACCGGAGCGATCGGATCAGCGCCGGGTTTGAGCTTCGACTGGATTGCTCTCTGCAGCACGACGTGCAGCCGGCATGCTTGCCTCAGCAGAATGAAGTTTCCTTGAGAAAACATTACGAATGCGAGCGAGAGCGCGAGCTTCGGTTGCCACGTCAACGGATGGCCGACGGCGGAGATCCCAGCTCCGATCAGCATCACACCGGCAACAGCCGAATAGTTCTGCCAGAGCGAGTTGATGGCGGTCGTCTGTTTCGTGAACAGGTCCGTTGCATCCTTCGCGGAGAGATCGGTCACCGCGAGCACCGCTTTCACCTCGGGTGCCTCTAGCGAACTCTCTGTCCATGAGTGCTCGGAACGAAGCGTCGAAGGGTCCATTGGGCAAGCTTAGGCTACGCCGACCTATTCACTGTGGAAGTGGCAGCGGTCACACGCGCGGCTGATTCTGGGCAGCTGCGGCGCGGCGCCGTGAGCGGCTTCGACCGTTTCTCGGACGAGCAGATACGGCACCGACTAGATTACTTCACGTTGGTAGCGAACTTCATGGTCGTGATGGACGGCTTCGGTCCGGTCAAGAACTGCTTGTAACGCATGTCGCCCTCCAAGAAGACTTTCATCCACGACAACCCGTACAGGCCGACGATGCCACTCTGACTCGCAGGATCGTTCGCATAGAAGTGGTCGGCGCCCGTCGTTTCGAAAAGCATCTTGGGGACGCTGTCTGGAACCTGCATGTAGTAGCCGTCTGACATGTTCGCGGCGAGCACGTCCGCGGTGCCTTCGAACATGAGGATCGGCACCTTGTTCATGGCGCCACCGGTTGGACCCCATGCGCACAGCCCAATGGCCGCCTTCAACGATGGAGTCTGCGACGCCGCAATCAACGTTCCGCCGCCGCCCATCGACCAACCCATCAGACCCGTCGTGTTCTTGTCGATCTTGCCCATGAGCGGGCTGCCGGCACGCTCGTTCTCGTTCACGCAATCATTGAGCGCGTCGAGCAGCTCACCGGCCCGCTGAGCCGGCTGATCGGCCGTAGTGAGCGTGTCGATCGTCATCGTGACGATGCCGTTCGAAGCGAGGAACGGACCCCAGTTCATGATCGAGTTCTGTAGGGCAGTGAAACCCGGCACCACGATGACACATCCGAACGGCGGGGTCGGGCTGCCTCCGTCAGGGTAGTAGACGGTTCCGGCCAGGTACTTCGTGCCCTTCTTGAATCCGTCGGTATACGACTTCACGCTGTAAGGACCTTTAGCCGTCCCGAGCGCAGTCGCCATCGTCGGCTCGGGGCCGCGGATGTAGCCGCTGCCAGGCGCCGCTGTGCCGCCTGTTCCCGCTTGCGCTGCCGCGCCGCCCGCACCAGCAACGGCGCCTGTACCGCCCGAACCAGATGCTGACGTACCGGCAACGCCTGTGCCCGCCATGCTCGTCGATCCGGCGCCCGCCAGACCGCTCGGCGGCAACCCGGCCCCGGCTACTCCCGACGGCTTGGTTCCGCCCGGCGGCGTGGTTGCTATCGTTCCCGCGGTTCCAACTGGCGGCTGAGTCGTCGAACCAACGCCTGCGGTCGGCGGTGCACCCAGCCCTGCGGTCGGTAGTCCGCCCGTACCTGCGGGCGCCGCCGCTCCCGTTGTTACGCCGTCGTCAGAGCCGCAAGCGACTCCCACACACAACGCGCATGTAACTGCACCAGCGAAAAACAACTTCGCCATCTTAGTATCTCGCTTCGATTGAGCCTGGACGCGCATAGAAACGGCGACGTGTCACAGACTCATACAACCCGTCTAGAATCCCTGGCCTCGAGTGGTACACAAACTGTACACTCAATCTCGCCTAAATTCCGATGTTAAGTGTCTCCGATAAACCTGATTAGCACCCTCAGTGAGTTTGCGTACTCGAGATTGGCGCACTGAGGTCGTCGTTGCTTACCGAGGCGGAAGGGTGCCAGGGCTCACGCGTTCCCAGAACGAGTCGTTGCAACTTGCAGCTTTGAGGGCCGCGCGTCCGAGCTATCGAATGACCACGCGGTTTAAACTAGAAACTCATCGAACATCCTTCCTAAGAGTCGCTATCTCTAACGCGCAACTGCATCTGTTGCGGCGAATCTAACAGGAGATACTTTTCCAAACGCTGAGATTATCTA
>DASRXR010001108.1:0-8485 GCA_035687405.1 Polyangiales bacterium | reverse complement strand
ATTGCGGCGGTGGCTTGTTTTGGCAGCTCGCGCTCGTGATTGCGGCAGTTGCCAAGCTCTGCGCGACCACGAAAACCCCGTCGATCTTGAGCACGTCTTGGCCGGCAACGAGCGTGACGTTGGCGCTCGATGTGTGGCTGCAACGTGCGTCCGAGCTGGTGGTGATGACCTTGCTCACGGTCCACTCAACCTTTCGTCACGTTCACTTCATTTGCTGTGATCGTGACAGTCTGACCGCTCGCATCGATGGTCAGGTCTTGGGTGCATTTGATCAGAACGCCGTCGTGTCGCAGCTCGATCGCGTTACCGGTCTTGTCCGTCAGCGTGATCGCTTCGCTGCCACTCGTGTCGTCGAACACCACCACGTGGCCTGACCGGGTCTTGATGACGCGTTTGCGCGGTGGGTCCGAACCGGTATCGGCCTCCGCCGGTCGGGCACCGCGCGGATAAAACACGCCCAGCCAGACCGGCGCCCGCGGATCGCCGCCTTCGAACGCAACCCATACGAACTCGCCGATCTCCGGGACGAAAAAGTGGCCATACGGAAAGCACGGCCGCGCGATCACAAACGCCGCGGGGTCGTCCGCTTCGAACACCGCCGGCACGCTGACTTTCAATTCACCTTCCGCACCGTGGTCTTTCACAATAGCCGCGTACACGCCTGGAAACAGCGTCGGTGAGGAGCGATGTGTGGTTTCAAATTCGAACATGACTAACGCGTCGCCACGAAGTGGCTGTCGAAAGTGTTGGTTCTGAGATCGATCGTGTGGCGCACCGATGCGACGTTCCAGGCGCCCGACCAGCGCCCACCGCAGCCTTCGAGCGTGATGCGCTTGCGCGGCCGGAGCAGCGCGTTGCCTGCGATGCGCCCGCGTGCGGTTTGGCCGAGGCGCCGCGCCGGATCGCCGTGTGTTCCGGAGGTATCGGCGGTGGCGCGCGACGCCGAACCGGCGGCGCGCGGCGGGTTACGCCAGAAATCTGCGAGTGACGCACGCTTGGCTGCCGCCTTGGCGACGAGTGCAGTTACGGCCGCGGCATCAGCACCGAGGCGCGCGATGCGGCTTGCGTCCGGCACCCATTGCGCGTCGGTCGCGGAGGCGAGTTGGGTCGTGAGCGCGACGCGTTCACCAGTTTCGGGATCTGTCGTGACGAGGTCTTCCGCAGGATCGGTGGCAAAGGCCTCGAATTGCGCCGAGAAGTCGAACAAGGTGTCGTTGAAGCGCAGCGCTCCGGGCAGCGGCGGTTCGTTTACGAGGTTTGCGATCGACACGAAGTTCAGCGCGTCTGGCCCTTCCGGATGGTCGACGTAGACACGGCAGCCGTGTTCCTTGCCTAGACGTTGCAGGAACGCCAAGTCGGATTCTTCGACTTGTTGCAGCGGTCGCGCTTCTGAGAACGTCGCATCCCTCGTCGGCGTGACGGTTCCCGGCCGCATGCCATGGCGTGTCGCTAGCTCGGTGACGACTTGGCTGAGTGTCGTGTTCCACCAGCGCTTGGTCTCGTAGCGAAAGGCGAGCTGCGCCAAACTGTCGAGCGCTTGTACGCGCACGGTCGCGGTCTCGGCGGCGGGATAGCGCACGTCGAGGCCGGTGATAGGGCCGCGGAAGACGACGGCATGTGAGTCGGGTACACCCAAGTCGATCTGAACTGTCAGACCTTCCTGCACGATGTCGCCGAGGACGAGGTCTGAATCGCCGAACACGAGCGTCGCGAGCGACGCTCGGCGGTCGCTTTCTTCGACCGAGACGGCGCGCAAGAGGCCGCGCGTCTCTTCTCCTTCCAACGTAGCGCTCAAGTAAGCTTCGGGCATGGGATTAACGTCGGTCGATGCGTGTGGTTCGGTCGGCAGGTGGGATTCGTAATGTTTCGCCGACTTCCCAAGTCTCGGGCAGCCTGCCGCCGTTGGCGTCCAAGATGATCCAGTACAGGTCTTCGCGGCCGTAGCCCTTGAGTGCGAGCAAATCCGCGGTGTCGTAGCTCGCGAAGCGGCGCACGCGATCGGCAGCACTCGGCGTGTTCAACATCTCGCGCCGGATCGGTAGCGCAAGCGTCACGCCGCGCGCGGCGTGCTGGACGACAAATGCGGTGAGAGCTCGATAACGGGAAAGTGGATCGGTCGGCATCGGAGTCCTCCTCAGAACAGCACCTCGCCGATGTCTTCGTAGGCGGAGTTGTAAGCGGTCAGACCGATGCGCTTGAACGCGTCGACGATGAACGAGATGGAGTCCGTGTTCTCGGTCATCTGAATCTCGATCTCGGCGCGCGTCGGCTCCAGGTCCGCGTTGAACGCGGTCTCGGTGATCTTGAGGTCGGTGATGAAACCTTCGACGCTCCGGCTACCCATCACCAGTAGACAGGTGGGCGGCTTCTTGAAGAAGACGCGACCTTCGGGTGTCGGTCCAAGCGCGGCGCTCGCGAGGTCCATCAGATCGGCGAGCGCGGGGAACACGAACGACCGAATGATCGCGAGGTCGGGCAACACGCTGCCGGAGTCGCTGCGCCGCCGGTCCGGCTCACCCGGCCGCTTTTCGCGCCCATCGACGACGAACTTGAACGAGAACTTGCGCGGTCCCTCCACGTTGAAGTCGTAGAGCTCTGTATTCGAGAGTGTGCGGGCGAGCTTCTGGCGCGCCGTCTTGAAGCCGCTCGCTGCAGCGCTGATGTTGAGACTCAAGGCCGCGCCCGCAAACCCGAGTGTGGCTTCGAGCGCCGACGAAAGTGTGGCTGCGGGTGTGCTCGAGCGCAGCGTGTTGGCCTTGGATTCGCTGATCTGGGTGGGGTTGTATTGGAACGGATAGATCAGCGGTGGCACGTTCAAGATGTTCGCGAGGTAGCCGCGCTTCGGAACAGTGAGTTGAGGGTGGCTCATGGTCGATCACGCGATGTGAGTGGTGGGTAAGCCGTGCCGAAAGCGTTCGAGCTCGATCAAGCGTCGCAACTCGTCGTAGATCTGTCCGGCCACGGCGCGGCCGGTCGCCTCTGCGTTGTTCTGGTCGAGCGTCTGCGTCTGAATCGTGACGTGGATGCCGCCAGCGACCGTAATCGGCTCTGCACTCGCCGCGCTGCTGCGCGCTGTGGCGTCGGTGGGAGTTGCGGTTTCGGTGCTGGGACGCGTGGCCGAGTCGCTCGTGCCGAAGATCCGTTCGAGAAACGATCCCGGATCTTCGGGAAACGCCGGTAAGTGCAGCCCTGGGCTCGTGAAGTCCGGCACCTCCAGGGTGGGGCGCGTCGGTGTCGCCCCCGCCGTCGGAAAGAGCCGATCGGCAACCGAACGACCGAGTGCTTCAGCCGCTGCATCGGCTGCGGTCAAGCGGCCGGAGAGTGGCGTGGGCGCAGGGTTCGCGACCGTGGCCAAGTGTGCCATCGGCGAAATTCCGAGATGCCCGCCGATGGCGTTGATGCCGTCGATCAGCCGATTGATCGCACCGATCAGCGCGTTGACGCCTTCGAGCAACGCGAACTTGATCGCATCGGCGATGAACTCGCCAACAGCCTGCAGGCGCAACACCAACATGCCGATCGCTTCGACCAAGCCCTGCACCACGCGGTGCATGACGTCGATGATGCCCTGGCGCATGATCGCCAAGAGGTAGTCCCAGAGCCGCCCGAGATACACCACCAAGTTGTCGAGTAGGCTCGAGACCCAGTGGCCGAGCGCCGTGATGAAACGTCCGAGCCAACTGTTGAGCGCGTCGAGCAACTGCACGACCCAGTTGATCAGCACGCCTGCGTAGTAGATGACGATCCGGATCGCGGTTTCCAGCAGGAGCAATACTGTGGCGACCAGACGCGTAATCGGAAAGATGCCTGCAGCCGTGAGCTGCGTGAAGAGGTTGTTCACGATCGCGCCGAGCGCGTCGACGATGCCGCGAATCCCACCCGCGCCGATGATGCGCTCCGCGACGCGCAAGACGCCGCTGATCTCGCCGGCCAGACCGATAGCCATTCCGACCAATACGATCATCTCACCGATCACGATCGGTCCGAGGAACGGTGCCGCGAGCGCGCCCACGAACGCGCCCGCCAGACCCCCGAACAAGTTTCCGAGAAAGCTCCCGACGCCGCCCGCCGCGCCGGTACCACTGCCGCCGCTGCTGCCGATCTGCGTGACCGGCACTGGATGATCGGTGCCGTTGGTGACGAACACGTTGACGACGCCCGCTGCCGAAGCCAGCCCACCGCCGGTTCCCGACGGCGCCGCACTTACTTCGCCGGTGGAAGAGCCCGGGAACAACGCCGAGAGTCGGTCGGAGAGGCGCTGCAGCGCGTCGCCAAACGTGCGGACCCGCTCCGACACCGCGCCCACCTGACGGGTGAGAGCGGCCGAGAGGTTCGCCGTCATGCGGTCGACCTCTTCGGATGCGGAAAGGGATGCTGTGTCGCCGTTACTCATGATCGCTTCACTGCTTGGGCTTCCATCTCGAGCTGATGTCTGAGCAGCTGCACGTAACGTTGTCGTTCGGGGACGGGCATGGCGAGGATCGACTCGCGGCTCCAATGCAGGTGGTACGCCAGAAAAAACGTCTCCTGCGCGAGAGGCTCGTCCCCGGTCACGCCAAAGGGAAGAAGTGCGTCATATCCAACATCGTGCGGAAGTCTTCGGAACAGGCTTCACACGTGATCGTGCGTGTGAGGTCGGGGCCAGGGGCGTGTTCATCGAGCGTGCGCTGAATGCGACGCCGATCAGCCATCGAGAGCTCGGCGAGCACGCGGATTCCAGCCGCGCTGACTTTGCGTGGATCCATGGAACCGACGCGGCGCAAGCAACGTGCGAGCAGGGCGTCGCGCTGACGGGACGCATTCACCTCTCGGCGCGATGCTGCCGCTTCTTCGTCTTCGCCGGTCGGCCAGACGAAGGAGAGCTCGTGATGCCAGGCGGTCTCGGCCTCGCGATAGCCGTCTTCGAGTTTGATCGTGATTTCGTTGGCGACCGCGCACTCGGGCCGACGAATCTCGATCTCGTCCAAGTGCCCGCGGTTCAGGTGGTTGCACCGCGGGCACTTGTAGCTGCACTCGAGTTCGGTCCCGAACGTCAACTTCCTCAGCTCGAGCAGCAAGAAGTTGCGATCCGCCGAGGTGAGTGCACGTGTCGCTTTGGCATCGACGGGATGTGCGCCACCCAATGACGTCAAACAACTCGAGAGCAAGTTGGTTATCAAACGCGCCGCGTTGTTGCGGAGTTTTGGATCAGCGAGGATGGCTTCGTCGTTGCCGGTCATCTTGCGCAGGGTCGCAGTGCGCCCCTCTGCATGATCCAAAAGACCGACCGGAAGTTCGACCGTGTGTTCCCAAGAGTTAGTCGTGTTAGTCGCTGTCATGACGAGTCCTCACGATGCTGGGATGTATTCGAGACCTTCGTGTTCGATCACGATCGTCTGCTTTAGAAGGCTGTTGGTGCCGGCTTCGAGGTCACTGAACGATGCCGACTTGATCCAGCCGCCGTAGAAGGCCAGCCGAAATACCTCGCGTCCGAAGTGTTTCTTCACGATCGAGCCGTTTTGGCGCACGGTCGAACCCTGGCCCCCTTGGCCGAGGTGGAACATCGTTTCGAAGAAGTCCTTGAACGCGGTGTCGTCTTCGCTGCCGTCCACGTAGCGCTCGATCGTCAGCGGTTGGAACTTCACCACGCCGCTCGAGACCTTGTGAACGATGTTGGTCCCGCCTTCGGGCACCTCGATGGTTTCCGTTTCGCCCAACGAGAGGCCCGACACCTTGTTGACGGTCGGGCTCTCGCGGGTTCCGATTTCGACGACAAACTCGTTACTGCGATAGGGTTCGATGACGGGCATGGTGTGCTCTCTCGGCTGGTGTTCAGGCTTCGGAAGCCACGGCTGCGTTGTCCTGCTGGCCGACCACGATCAAGATCGTTTCGGCGGGCCGTGACGGGTAGAAGTAGACTTCGATCTTCAGGTTCCCGAGTGCGATCTGATCGGGCGGGTTGTTCTCCGGGCCGACGATCACAGTGAACACGTCGCCGGGTTTGCCCGGACCGAACGCGCCATTCTGATACAACCCAAGTAGGAACGGCGTGACGGCGTTGTATTTGATCTTGCGCCACAGACTCTCGGTGTTCGGCTCCTGTTTCACCCAGCGCAGGCCATCGCGCAGCGACGCTTTGACGTAGTTGAACAACAAGCGAACGTTGACGTATTGCCAGCGGTTGTCGGTCGAAAGTGTGCGGGATGAATCGACGACGACGCCGACGCCCGGCAAGCGCCGCACGGCATTCACCGATCCGTTCTTGACCAGGTCGGTGTGATCCGCATCGGTGATCTCGGTCGCGATCGACAACGCGCCACGGATCGTCGCCTCATTCCCCGCCGGCGCTTTCCAGACCCCGCGTGTCTGATCGGTGCGCGCGTAGACGCCCAAGATGTGGCCCGTAGGTGGAATCGCGCGCACGGGATTGGCGGCGGTGCTCGACGGATCGGTGACAGAAATCCACGGCCAATACAGTGCTCCGTAGACCTTGCTGGCGCGAAAATCCTGGCCGAACGCTTTGGCACCCGCTTGATCGCGACCCGCGGGCGTCGCGCCCACGAACATGCAGTCACCTTTGATCTCACTGGCGCAGTAGTCGAGTCCTGCGCGCGTCACTGCGCTGAGCGCACCATCCGGCATGTCGTCCAGCACGGAGAGCAGCTGGATCGCGACGGTGTCGAAGCGGCCGAACGCGCCGGTGTACGTGGTGACCGGGGGCGCTCCGCCGTCGCCGCCTTGTGTGCGTGTGAGGCTGCTCGTCGATGGCGTAGCCAAGCCGAGGCGCGCGCCACTGATGTTGGCCGGGATGTTCTGTCCGCTGAACGCGCCGGACTGAAGGGCATCGACCGTGATGTAGGTCGAACCGGAAAACGCGCCGTTGATGCGCGTCTCCGCAAAAGCGGATGCAGCTGGGTCGAGCGTGACCTTTTCCCACGTTTCGACCACGCCAGGGCGCGCGTCGACGGGCGTCTGCATTTTCACGATGAGGTCGAACTCCACCGTCGACAAGGACGCAGCGTCTTCGACCCGATATTCGTTGCGCAGCGCAGCGACTGGTTCTGCAAATACGACGAAGTAGTTGGTGGTGCCTGCGCCGTCGTCCTCCGCGACCAGTTGTGTCACGGCGTGCCAGTTGTTCGTGAGCCCGTCGGCGAGCCGGACTTGTTGTCCAATCGAAAACCCCGCAATGCTCGTGACTCGAACGCGATCGTAGTTGCCGGCGGGTACTGCGGCCCCCGTCGCCGTGATGTTGCCGTCTGGAAATCCGAGCAGCGTGCGCGTCGGGTCGTCGACACCGGTCGATATGCCCACGCGGCTGTTTGCGCCCTTGTTCCGCGAAGTGATCCGGACGCCACCTCCGACTACTTCTGCCAACACGTGGGCGCCGGCTTTTGCGTTGATGGCCGTCGCGACGTCGAGAGCGGTGGCGGCAGCGAGCACCGGAATCGTGGTGCTGTCGAATGTAATCGCGATGTTAGTCGCCGGTTGATCGATCTCGAGCTGCAGCTGTCGCGCGGGCGGTGAAGCCGTCGTGAGGTCCACACTAGCGCCGATGGCGTTCCCGAGAAGGCGCGCGGGTTGATTGCCGCTGCGGCTCGCGAGCAAACGCGTGGAGAACTCCGGGTTGTCGCGAACGTCGACGTAGAGCTCGTTGCCCCACGATCCGACTTCAGTAGCGCCTCTATAGCCGGCGGAGATCGTCAGCGAGTCGGCACCGGCGCGGTCTTTCAGAGTGATACTTGCAGCGGCTGCGCCCGCGCCGACAACTCGCGAGACATGTGCTTCTTGGCCGCCGTTCAAGAAGAAGCCTTCGACGCAATGTGCGCCGGGAAACGCAGTGCTGTGCGCGCCAAAGCGGCTTATGAAATCGCCGAACTTGGAGATCCGGACGGTCCCGGTCGTGGGTCCGCGTCGACTGCGCAGGACCAATCCGGCGACTGAAGTCGGTGCGCCAGCGAGCGCGGGCGCGGTCTTTCCATCGGTTTCGACGACGTTGATGCCAATGTTCAACATGGTGTGTCTACGCGGTTCGGGTTAGAGGACCAGGTTCTCGGGCTGCGGCCCGCGATCGGCGTGATCAAACTGAAAGAAGGGACGAGCGGCCGACACGAGAATCGGGTTGGCGAGCTCGAGCGGCGCGTGGACGCGATAGAACAAGGACGCGCGCCCGGGCGGAGCCTGAAGTAGTTGCGTTGCATCGGGTGCGAAGTTCTCGCAACCCACGAAGCCGCCGTGGACGGCAAGTACGGGATAGCGCGTCAACTCCGAGACGATGGCGTCGAAGAGCGAGGCTTTCTGCGCCCGGGTCGCGGCGAACACATCAATGCGGAAGCTGAGCTCGAGGACACCCGTCTGTCGCCGATACGCTGCACCGTTCGGCGTAAAGTTGTCGACGATCTGCCCGCTTGCAGCGCGGTCAGGGAGACTCCGCATGCCCCACGGACTGATCACGATGCAGATCGTGGGGTGCGCTTCCGTCTCTTCGGGGAGATCGACCAGCGCG
>DASRXR010001107.1:0-4379 GCA_035687405.1 Polyangiales bacterium | reverse complement strand
AAGACGTCCAGCGAGTCGTCGCCGTGTGCCCGTGCGCGTACTGCTCGTAGAGGATGCGTCCGCGCTTGAGGATGAGCATGCCGGCGATCTTGAAGCGCGTGCGGAAGTCGTCGATCGAATGAGCGTCTGGAAGCTGGAGCTTGGATAGATCGCGCAACTCGACTGGAAGCGGGAAGGGCGCCACCGAGTTTTGCCGTGCGTGCTCGATCGCGCGCACGGGATAGATCAAGTCCATGTGGCCGTAGCCAGCTTGCTGCTGCTCGGGCGTCCAAAACAGCGGGCGCTCGCGTGGACCCAGCTTGCTCGTGTCGACACCGGGCTCGACGGCGCTCGGCTGCGAGGGCGGAGGTGGTTGCGGAGCCGCAGCTGGGTTGCGCGAGCAGGCAGCGACGTTCAGCGCGAGAATCAGGCCCACGAGTGACACAAGGCGCGTGCTCACGGAGTGAGCCTGTCGACTGAAGAACCTGGCTTCAAACATTGGGAACGATTCGTACGACATTCGCGCGCTTGGGACCATCCGTCGTAGAAGGCGGGTCCGCCGCTTCCTTCGACAGCTCCGCGAGCTTATCGAGCGTGCGCAAGAGTTTAGCTTCCTGCAGTGTCGTAACGGGATAGTCCTGCGAGGACGATTTCGGCGTAGCGATTCGACCCCGAACCAAGTTGGGCCAATTCATCAGTGAGGGTGGCACCGCGTAAATCGCTCGATGCCACGGCCCGAGGTCACGCTCGAGCACCGCCGAGAGGTTGCGCAAGCGCACCCAACGATGGTTGTTCATTCCCATCGGATGCGAGCTACCCACTTCGAAGCGCTCGATCAGCCGTTCCGCCGCTTGTTCACCGAGGCTCGCCAACTTCGTCACGAGCTCCGGCTCCATCTTGAGGTTCAAGCCACCTTCGCCATCTTTCAGGTAGATGCGCACGACGCGATCACGCACGCCGGGCGCACGCGTGAGCATGCGATCGCGCCAGTTGCGTGAGGCATCGAGAAGGCCGCCCAAGAAGCCGATCAGCTGCCCTGCGCGTGTGGGGGCTAGATCGAAGCGGCTCCAACTCTCGCCCCGACCGTATTCATTTTGTGCCGGTAGAAAAAATCGGTTCGTCTCAGCCTGCGAGTTCGACTGCGGATCCCAGGTCAGCTTCGGGTCGACCGGCTTTTGAATCGGTCCGATCGGCAAGTAGCGTGTGAGCTCGTCTTCGAGCTTCAATCCAAACGTCGGCCACAGCGGCAGCGCAGCGTCGAAGAAGTGAATCGGAAAGTTCGATGAGATACCACCGTCCGAAAACCAACAGCGCTCGAACTTTCGCGTCTCGGGATCGCGCGCTTCGAAGTCCGGCGCCCACAACGGAACTGCACTGACTAACAACGGAAAGCTGAGGCTCAAGCGCGCCACAAAAACGACGGGCAACTGATCCGACGCCGGCAGCATGTACAGCCCTGGATCGAGCTGCTTCGGCTCGCGCTGACCCTTGTACTTCGGGTAGTCGCGCGCGTGATCGACCATGTGCTTGACGACGTTCGGGGGAAACCACTCTTCGAGCTCGTCCGCTCGGAAAAACAAGTGTTGATCGTCATCGACGAACGGGAACCGGTAGGGCCGCCCGTGCGTCACGTTGGTGGTCATCATTTGAAGGTCGATGTACCTCCACTGCGTCATGCCCGCCTTCTGAAGCCACTCAGGCGGTTGCGAGTCGACGCCGACACCTGCCCAGAGATCGCCGAACGTAACCGGCGGACCATCGGGACTGCGATCGGCGCACACGTTGAGCATTCGCGATAGCCAAAGCGTCAGTGGCGCGCTGTAGTTACCGACCGCGTACTTCTTTTCAGCGTCGGGCTCGTAGCCGCGGCAAATGCCGTAGCCGTTTTCGACGACGTCTTCAGTGAGGACGTTCCAGAAGGAAAACGCGAGCACGACTATTCCGATGACCAGACCGAGTAGCAGGCAGACGATCCATGTGAACACGTCTTCGGCATCGAGAAGCCGCGCGATGATCAGCGGGGTTCCTACACCGATCACGAACCTCCCGAAGAAAGTTCGTACCGCACCGAGCACGAGCGCCCCCGCACGGCGCAAGCCCGACTTGGCGTTGAGCGCGGAGGTGAGGAGCGTGAATAAAGGCTTGGTAGAAGCTGCAGGTTGAAAGAGCGCCAGTAGCCGTGTGGTCTTACCATCCGGGCTTAGCTCTGCGAGTGCGTCGGGTAGTTTCGCAAGCAGTGTATAACCAGGGTTCGCAGCTGGATTTCGGGCGCGCCCGAGCTCCGCGGCCGCGCTGACTGCAGCGGCGATCGCGCCCGCTGAGGTGCCGCCGATGTTTTTGAGTCGGAACGATTCGGAGAGTTTGACGACGGCGCGAGGATAGATCACGCCGCTCGTCACTCCGCCCTCCATGACGATGTCGCACAGCGGTAGCTCGGATGGCTGAACTGTTGAGGTGGACACTGACGGATCCTTTCAGGCGCGCTTTAGCCGCGTAGCACTAAGGTCGCTTGCCGGGTGGCCACGGCACGAACACCGATCGATTGCGTGCGTGGTCGGCGTAGGCGGGGCGCCGTTCGCGCATGCGCGTTTCGATCAGGCGCAGGCTGACGAAGCGGAACATGAAGGTGATCGCGAGCGCACCCGCCCCGGTCCAAAGCTGACCCGGAGCTGCTGCGAGCGCGAACACGAACAGGCCCCACCAGAACAGCATTTCACCGAAGTAGTTCGGATGAAGCGACCACGCCCACAGACCTGTTGCGAGAATCTCATCGCGCGGCCGATCTGTTTTTGTTCGAAAGCGGCGGAGCTGGGCGTCCGCGGTGGCTTCGAATGCGATCGCGGTGGTGGTCAACGCTGTTGCGACTAGGTCGAGTACGCCGAGCGGCTGCGTGCCAGTCGCGAGCGACGCGTAGAGAGGCAGGCAGCCGGCGAACACGATCAGGGTCGGGAAGAGGTGGATTCCGAGTAGCGACACGAGCCAATACGCGCGACCTGCCTTGTGGCGAATCTCGACGTAGCGCCAGTCTTCGTGCCCAAGGCCGTTCCAACCGCGAAGGAAGTTGTAGGTGAGGCGAATGCCCCAGATTGAGACGAGCGCGAGAACGAGAATTTGGCGCGCGCCATTCACCTCGGCCGCGGACAGCTGCAGCGCGAAGTACCCGCCGATCAGGGGCGGTGCAACGCTCCAGTACGGATCGTAGAGACTCGAGTTGTTCAGCGCGACGCTGAATCCGAATATCACCACCGTCGCAGCTACATCTGCGGCTAGGGCGATCCAGAGCGGGTGTTGGCCGGAGAGTGCGAACCAGTGCGCGACGGCCCAACCGCCTGCAAGTGCAGCCGCATAAGCCAGAGCGCAGAGGCCGAGCGCGCGAGTCAAACGCTGAGCTCGAGAGGATAGGGTGCGTGCCTCACTTCAAGGCGCGACACTAATAACGCGGCTTGCGGTTGACGAGGGATTTCGTCGGGCAGTCAGTTGCAGCCGATGCGCGTGTTTCCCGCCACCACGTCGTCGACGTAGACTTCCACGGGACCCTGGCCTGTATCCGTATAGTGAATGCCCACGTCGAGACTCGTGTAGCCGTCGGTTGGCAGCGTATCGGTCGCAGGCGAGCGCACCACTCGCGCACTGTCGAGGTATGCCTCGAAAACGCCGACTGCCGGATCGATCTCTACGTGCAGCTCGAGGCACACCCAACGGTCGCGCGGAAACGCCATCGTTCCCGGATACATCGTACTGCCCACACCAATCTGGACCTGGGTCGGGAAAACCACCAACGCAAATCCAAAAAACGGCGGCTCGATCTCGGCGACTACGGTCGTCGAGAAGAACGAGTTCGTCATCGTCGAGCTAGGGATGTAGTAGTACGTCCGCGTCCAGATCTCACCGGACTTCTGATTCATGAAGGGCTTCGTCCCTTCGCGCGCAACGTTCGTCGACCCGGCGTTCCCGGTAGTCGCGCGGAGCGACCCTGAGCCCGTACGAACGCGCGTGGTCGATCGGTCGACGGTGCCGTTCATGGTCACGCTGTACGGCCACTTCGGCATGAAGTCGAGAGCCTCGAAACCGTCGCAAAACAACGCGTCGGAACGCTCGGGACAGAGATCCACCCGGTCGTCATCATCCCCGCTATCGGTCGGTGTCGCGTCCATCGACCCGTCGTCGATCGATGCGCCGTCCATCGGCATTTGCATCGCGGCATCGGTCATGGGAGCGGCGCCATCTTTCATGGTGGCATCGGACGCGCCGCCCTCAGCGGCATCCATCGCCGCGTCCATCGGGCCGCTGTCCCGGATCGAACCATCGCGTGCGTTCGCATCCGTTTCGCCAGCGTCAGAGACGCCGGTATCCCTCTCGGTTGTTCGCGACGCATCGGGCTACCGGCGTCTCTGACGCTG
>DASRXR010001106.1:0-2768 GCA_035687405.1 Polyangiales bacterium | reverse complement strand
AACTTCAACGCGACCAGCGGCAACACAGAGAACGTCTACTACTACTGGCGCCAGTACCGCATGCGTCCGGGCTCGCACCACTTGATCGTGAACGCGGGCGCGCGTCGCATCGGTGGCAGCTCGAACCACGCGAAAGACAACCCGGAAGGCGGCGTGATCGCGCCGGAGAACGAGGGCGTCGGCATGGCGCTCGGTCCTCGCACTGCGCTGTCGAACAGCCTCCACTACTTCAACTTTACCGAGAAGCCCGTCCTCAAAGAGGTTTGGGTCAACTTCTGGTATCGCGACAAGGCGCTCGTGAAGACGCCGACCAGCGAAGTGTTCTCGATGCTCGGGATGAACATCGCTCCCGGACAACACGTGACCAAACATGGCGCGTGCACGATCTCGCAGCCGGGCCGCATGCTCACGATCTACGGTCACGTCCACGCCCACAACCAGCGCTTCAGCGTCTGGCGCACGCGCGGCGGCGACAAGAAGCTCGTGCACGAAGCGTATGACTGGGAGCACCCCAACGTCAGCGAGTTCAGCAGCACGGTCATGAACCCCACGCTCGACGCGGCCACGAAGAAGGATGGCGGCTTCAGCGGCGTGCTCGACCTCATGCCCGGCGACAAGGTGGAGTTCGAGTGCCAGATCTTGAACGACACAAACTCCATCTTCCTCGGCGCGAACGAGGCGAATGACGACGAGATGTGCATCATGATCGGTGACACGGTTGGGACGACCATCTCGCCGCTCTGCACCGGCACGGATATCCCGGTCACGAACTGACCCCTAGTTAGTTTGTCTCCACCTTGCGGCGCCGCTCTTTCGAGGACGGCGCCGCAACTGTTTTAACCGTCCGCAGTGTCCGGTCATGGACGCCGTGTCCGGCGGACCGCACTCGCCTACAACCGATTTACAGGCGTAATTGGTTCAGCGTTGCCGGGCGTTTTGCATGATGGCTTACCGTCAGGCTCGTACGACGCCGGCACGTTAGGGCGCGTGTGCCGATGGTTCTGTGGGGTTTCCGTCAGTACTGGCGTGGTTTCGCTTCGCGTTGGATCCATTGCGGACCGGGGCTCGAGACCACGCAGCTACGGCACAGTCTTCGCAAAGGCCTGCGTCGACGTACAAACCACTACGAGG
This sequence comes from Polyangiales bacterium, assembly GCA_035687405.1. GTDB lineage: Bacteria > Myxococcota_A > Polyangia > Polyangiales > JAFGIB01 > JADGRF01. The sequence goes on along the minus strand of DASRXR010001106.1, from coordinate 1,637 downwards.
CGAGCACCTCGAACCCACGTTCGTAATCGTGCGTCGCACGAGACTGCTCGCTGCTCAATCACGCTACTCACGGAGAGACCTCATGGATAAGTCACAGAACCTGCCCTCGATCGACGAAGACGCGTTGGACGGTGTTGCCGGCGGCGGCACCGGGGCGCCCGACCTCGCGCACCTGATGCAGGCGCGGCGGGCGATCGCGGCGGCGATCGTGTCGGGCCCGATCCGGCTCGCCGGTGCCCAGGCCACGGCGATCGGCTCCGGGCTCAGCGCCATCGGCGACCTTTGGACGTCGGTCGGCGAAGCACTCTCGAGTGTCGGCAAGGGTTGATCGCAACTCCTTGCTCGTGCTGCTCGCCACGTGATTCTCTCTCCTCGTCGCGAGCAGTGCGTTCCTGCCTTTTACTGAGTGTTCGAAGTCATGTCCGACCGCTTACTCATCGCAGGCGCAACCGTCCCCATGCTCTGCAGCCTGGCGGCGCTCGTGCTCCTGCAACGCGGTCCGGGCATCCACACCGAACGCGCTGAAGCGGAAGCCGCATCCGCAGCGAGGTTGTTCAGCTCGCGCGCTGACCGCAAGGCTTGGGTCGGTGTCGTAGTCGCGGGCTCGACCGCAGAGCTCGCGGCGAACGCCGATGGTCGCGTGCAAGCGGTCTACGTCCGAACCGGCGCGCGCGTGAAGGCCGGCGACCGGCTGATGCAGTTCGATGCGAGCGATTCTGCAAACTCGGTCGGCATGGCAAACGCGCAGCTCAGCCAGCGGATGTCGGAGCTCAGCCGCTTCGAAGCGCGTTCGCAGGCCGCAAGCAATCAGCTCAAGCGCCTGAAAACGGGAGAGACTTGGCTCTCGAAGCAAGAGTTGGACGTCGCCGTCACTGAGGCTCGGATGGCGGAAGCCGAGCTTCAATCAGCGCGCGCGGGTGTGGGTGTGAGCCGTCTCGCGCTCAACCAACAGCGTCTGCGCGCCACGCGTCAAACGTTGACCGCGCCGTTTACGGGAACCGTGGTCTCGTTGAACGCGGACATGGGCGGCAGCGTGACCGCCGGCCAGATCGTGATGCGGATTCTCAGCGACGATCGCCAAGTACGGTTCGCGATTCCGCCGAACGACATGCCCGCTCCCGGACAGAAGCAAGTCACGGTTCAGCTCGCTGGAACCGACAGCAGCGTCGAAACTGAAGTTTCCGCCGTTCGTCCGGACCTCGATCCTTCAGCGCAGCTGATCTTTGCGACTGCTTCACTGCCCGTGGACCTGCCCGAAGCATCACGGTGGATTCCTGGTGCGGCCGTGCAGGTTCGGCTCGTGTCGCAAGCCCGGTTGCTCTCGCACTCGAACTAGAGGTCGACCGTGGCAACCCGAAGTTCACTGTTTCGCCCGGAAGCTGTCGAGCATCATCGCTCGCGCGGCATGCAAGCCGAGCTCGTCGTGCTCGATGCAGCTGCGACGGCGTGGGGCTTTCGATTATTGTGCGCGGGCATGGTCGCGTTGGTCCTATTCATCGTGCTCGGGCGCGTGAACGAATACGCGACGGGGCCCGCGTTCGTGCAACCCGACGGTCGCGCGCCGCTGACGGCTGATAGTGCCGGGCTCGTGAGCTCGGTCTCGGTGAAGCCCGGCGATCGCGTCGCGCTCGGAGACG
>DASRXR010001105.1:0-3641 GCA_035687405.1 Polyangiales bacterium | reverse complement strand
CGCACGACCGCATCATCACCGAGCTCGGCGCGCACCCGCGCGAGCGCTTCGTCCGCCGCCCGCAGATCGCGGCGCGGCTTCGCGGCAAACAGCGCGAGCTGCTCGCGCGTGGCCACGACATCATCCGCCCACACGCGCGCGGCATTGACCGGTGCGACCGGCGGCATGCTGGTCAGCCGCAGATGCACGAGCCGGAGTAACGAGCGGGCATCGAGTGTCGGTGCCGCGGGCTTGATGCACTCCGCACGGAGCTCGATCTTGCCGACCGCATGCTTGAGCGCGAGCTCGACATGGAGCGCCGTCAACGCCCGCCCACCTGTCGCGAGTCGATCGAGCAGGCGATCCAGCGGTGCCTTCAACACGAACACGAGGCGCTCGACATCGTCCTCCTCGTCGTCGAGCAACACGCGCTCGTCGGGCGCCTCGGGCGGCGCGACCGGGACCAGTGGATCCCAGCGCTCTCCCGCCGCGAGCTGATACAGCCGATGCGCGTCGCGGCCGAACCGCTCGAGGATCCCACCTCCCGGCAACCGCACCATCTGTCCCAGACACGTCACCCCGAGTCGCGCGAGTGAATCGCGGAGCTTCGGCTCGACATCCAGCCGCGCGAGCGGCACCGCACTCGCCGCCGCTCTCTCGTCCGCATCGCCACGCAACACCGTCACCCCATGCCGCGTCGCACGCGCGATCGCATACGTCGCGAAGCGCGAAAATCCAACCACCACCGCCCCACGCAACCACAGCTCCGCCGCCGCCTTCGCGATCGCCATTCCCCACACGGTGCCGTTCGGCTTCTCGCCATCGAGAAAGATCCGCTCGAGCCCATCACCATCGAGCCAGAACGTCCCCGGCTCGCCCGGCTCCACGCGCGGCGACAACCGATGCAACACCGCCCGCAGCTCCCCGATCGCTGCATCGATCTTCTCCGGCGGCACCACGCGCGCGCGCAACCCGCCACACAGCGACAACGCATGCGCGTAGCGCTGGCCGACGAGCACGCCGACTTTCCGCGCCCGCTCGCACGCCCACAAGATCGTGCCCTGCGGTCGGTCCTCATCGATCACCACCACCGGATGCGATCGCCACGACGGCTCGTCTCGCCACACCAGCTGCAGCGGAAACGCGGGGAGATCGAGGCACGCGACAGTCACCTGTACAACTGTTCAGCTAACCGCAAAGCCGTGTCAACACAACGAGTTAATCCGGAGAAGATCCCGGGCAACGCACGCTACCCGCGGCACGAGTGGACACGATGACCCGCGAACATGCGTCAGCGCCAAAGGCGCTTCCCATCCCTGAAACCCGCGATCGCGAAGACGATCTCGAAAACGCGCCCGAACCTGACCCGGCCGACTTCGACAGGATCTGGGCTCGGGCACAGATCAAGTCCAAGACCGGGCGCAAAGCGCCGGCACCAACCGCGAAGCCTCAAGAAGAGGCGACTGGCCACAAGGAGCTCAGTTGGGTTCGTCCGTCGACCACCTCTTCAGGTGGGTTGGAGAAAGTTGGCTCGATCTTCTTTCGAACCAAGGAGCACAGCATCGACGGCAACGACGAGCGCTTGATCAAACAACTGGTGAATGCCTACGCATCCCACGCGCGTACCCACAAAGGTGGTGATGGGTTGATGGGTCGCGTGGTCGGATACGCAGATCCACGCGCTTCACACCGGCCGGACAATCTTCAACTGTCCGGCCTTCGAGCCGCCAATGTGGCCGACGAGCTGACGCCGGTAACTATCAAGATAGTTGTCGTGTGAAGTTCAAACGGCGAGTGCTGTTTGGTGATCGACCTCTGGGTTCAGGGTGACGGTGAGCGGGCGAGTCCAAGGGCGCGCGTTCTGGGACCAGCGCTCGGGATGTAGCTTCTTCGCGCGTGCGTAAACTTTGCGGCGTGCGGCGAGGATCGCGATGTCGTTGCCGACGTGGCGATCGGCGGGGGAGACGAATCCGATGCCGCTGTGCTGATGGTCGTTGTTGTAGTAGTCGACGAAACGATCCACCCAGGCGCGTGCGGTCTCGAGGGAGGCAAAGCCCGACGTGGAGTATTCCGGCCAGTACTTGAGCGTGCGAAAGAGCGCCTCGATGAAAGGATTGTCGTCGGAGACACGTGGTCGGCTGAAGGACGTAACGACACCGAGACGCTGGAGTGTGGCGAGCATCGTGGCGCCCTTCATCGGGCCGCCGTTGTCGGAGTGAAGGATCCAGCCGACGAGATCTTGCTCGGGATGATCCTGGCGGATGCGTTCGATGAGCGCCGCCGAAAGTTCCGAGGACTCGACGTCATGGACTTCCCAGCCGAGGATCTTTCGGCTCCAGATGTCTTCGACCATGTACAGGTAGAAGAAGTCTCCGCGTCGGTGACTCCGTAGATAGGTGATGTCCCACGACGCGAGCTGCCAGGCTCCGTCGGCTTCGTGCTCGCGCGGCTGGGGAGCGGGTGGACGTGCCCGGCCTCGAGTGTTGTGAAGCTTCTCGGCACGAAGCACGCGGTACAGCGTGGACTCGGACCCGATGTACTCGCCCTGGTCGGCGAGCAGCGGCACGATCTGCGTCGGAGGCTTGTCGCGAAACTCCGGGCTGGTGGCGATCGCGATGATCTTCGCGCGCTCGGCGCTTGAGAGGCTGTTCGCCGGCGCGTGATTCGGCCCGTGGCGACCGTCGGTGTCGACCGTGACCCAGCGCTGGAGCGTGCGGACGCTCAAGCACATCGTCGCGCAGGCGCGATGGAGACGCGCACCGTTGCAGACAGCTTCCTCGATGAGCATACGAATCACTCGTCGTTCTTCGGTTCCGTGTCGTCGTCCTCGTCCCCCCAGATCGCCTGGGCTTTTTTTTTGAGAACGATGAGAGCGGCGGTCTCGGCGAGTGCCTTGTCTTTGCGCTTGAGCTCGCGTCGGAGCTCGCGCATTTCTCGGCTCTCTCTTGTGGTCTGAAGCTTCGAAGCAGCCTCGGTCCCTCGAAGCCCGGCCAGCGCCTGGTCCTTCCACTCTGCGAGCAGCGCTTCGTGAATCCCTTTGCTGCGCAAGAACACGCCGAGCTCGCCCTCCGGGAGCGCCGCAGCCTCGAGCACAATCTGAAGCTTCTCCTCTGGCGTCCACTCCTGCGGCTGCTTCTTCACGACTTCATCATGCCTGCCCGGCGTTGGTAGCCGGACCTTAGACGCCTCCTTCAACCAGCGTGACAGCGTTGCCTGGGCCAAGCCGGTCTCAGCTCCAAGGGCGGTCGCACTCATTGCGTGCGGTCCGACGAGCTTTGCGACCATGCGGTTACGAAACGTAGCGGTGTACGGAATCACGAAGTCCTCGTGCCCCTTGTGCTCGCTCTGTCACCGAAGAATCGGTGCAGATGGAGCGACAACTACCCTGGCACAGGGGGTCAGCGAGCGATGCCGGCCGACGTCATGGCGTTCGCTGACGTAGCGCGATCTTCCGGAGGCTCGAGGCGGGATCTTGCCGCGTGCTCTTCGCGATCGATCGCGCGAGCAGTCTTCTTCTCCGAGATCAAAATCTCTCGGAAAACGAAGCGTACGCGCATGCGTCAGGCGCTGTGAGTCGTGTGGTCAACCGCGAACGCGCCAGCGACGTGTGAAACCGGCGCGGTTGTCCACACGAGTCATCAGCGCGGTCGCGCGTTCTGCGG
>DASRXR010001104.1:0-3944 GCA_035687405.1 Polyangiales bacterium | reverse complement strand
CAGGTCGAAGTGCCGCGACGGTTGCTCGTTCTCTTCACGCCGAACGGCACCATCCTCGATGAGTTCTTCTCGGTCGATCCCAGTGGCGCGCTGCGTCTCGGAAGAATCCTCGAGCCGCTCGAACCCTTTCGAGATCACTTGCTGCTCTTGGACGGGCTCTCGATGGGCGTCACCGAGCTCGGACCCGGCAACGAGCACCAGCGTGGGATGGCGGCTTGGCTCACGGGACACCCGAACGACGACGGTGAGTTTTGCGGCGGCGACGCCTGCCAATCGGGTCGTTCGGGATGGTCGACCGGCGCGTCAGTCGACCAGCTCGTCGCGCAACGACGTGAAAGCTCGACGCCGCTGGCTTCGCTCGAGCTCGGGGTTCGGATCGAGGGCGCGAACAATCGCCATCGCATGTCGTTCAGCGGACCGGCGTTGCCAGTCGCACCGGACGATGATCCGCGAAGTGTTTACCGGCGACTATTTGGACAGTCGACTGTCGATCTCGAAGGTCAGCTGTGCGTGACGGATCTGGTCGCAGCGCAGTATCGCGCGTTGTCAGACCGCGTCAGCAGTGCGGATCGCACGCGACTCCAAGCGCACTTGGATGCGGTCGAGGGTGTCGAAACTCGACTGCGCGCGCTCGCGTCAGCGCCGGCGTGCCTTGCGCACCCCGCGGAGCCGCCCGCGCTCGATCTGACTGACGCAGCCCGCTACGCCGAGCTGACGCAGCTTCAGACCGATCTGCTCGTCGCAGCATTTCGCTGTGACTCGACACGCGTTGCTTCCGTCATGTGGTCGGGAGCGACGGCTAAAGTTCTGCCGGAGTGGCTCGGTCCAGACAGCTACCCCGAGTTTCAGTTCAAGAGCTCGATGAGCGCGGCGTTCCACGCTTACACGCATGAGCCGTTTCGGAATCCGAGCGTTGCACCGCAAGCCGAGGTGAGGAACAAGCTGCTGACGATCTACCGCTGGTACGCGGGTGCGGTCGCGCGCTTGCTCGCGAGCTTGCAAAGCGTGACCGAGCCCGATGGCTCGACGTTGCTCGACAACACACTCGTGATCTGGGGCTCGGAGCTCGCGTCGCCGGACGTGCATTCGTTCGATCGGATGCCGTTCGTGGTGGCAGGCGGTTCCAAGTTCCTTCGGGCCGGGCGTTACGTCGACTATCGCGGCGAGCAGCACACCGCATTGCTCGCGACCGTAGCGCTCGCGATGGGTTTGCCCGATTCGCGCTTCGGGCATCCGGATTTTGCACGCAGTCCACTCTACGACCTGCTGCGTGGGTGAGCGCATGCGACTGAAGTCAAACTGGGTAGTTTTGATCGGCCTCGCGGGTGTGCTCGCCGTGGTGCAAGGCTGCCGGCCGCAAAGCGACGACACGCGGATGATGTGCGAAGCGAGCTTGCCCGAGGCGAGCCCCGCGAGTGCGCCTTCGGTCTGGCGAATGCGCCGGCTGACGCCGCACGAGCTCGCGCGCACGTTCGATGTGCTGCTCGGCGTCGTTCCTCCGAGCGTAAGTCGACTTCCGCAGGAGGACGGCGACGCTTCCGCGGGCGCGCCTGCTCCATCGAGCTTCGAGGTCGACCTGTATCGGCAGATTGCGAACGAGGCTGCCGACGCTGGATCGAAGGCGCTCGTGATGCAGTGGTCGTGTTCGCTCAATCCGAGGTGCCTGCAAGTCACTGTGACGCGCTGGCTCGAGCGAGCCTATCGTGCGCCCTTGCGCCCCGACGAGCGCGCTGCGTACGCGGCGATGTTCGAGAGTGCGAGTGATCCACGGGCGAAGCTTCGGGGCCTGCTCGAGCTCGTGTTTCAGTCGCCGCGATTTCTCTACCTGATCGAAGCCGGCGTCGCAGATGACGAGCGTGAGGACAGCCGTGCTCTGACTCCGTTCGAGCTCGCAAGTCGGCTGTCGTACTTCTTCTGGTCGGAACCACCGGACGATTCTCTGTGGCGCGCCGCAGAAACCGGCGACCTCGGGGAGCCCCCGGTGTTGGCAGCCCAGGCGCGCCGACTGATCCGTGATCCGAAAGCGGCGCGAACGTTCGGGCACGTGCTGCAGAAGTGGGCCGCACCCGAGCTGAACATCGTCGCCAAGGCGGACTCGGTGTACCCGGAGTTCGATCCGACGCTTCGCGCGTCGATGATCGAACAGTTCGATCAGTTTGCGGCGATGGCGATCTCGGAACAATCGAGCTTTCGTGATCTGGTGACGGGTTCTCGCGTTCCAGTGGACGCACGCCTTGCCGGACTCCTCGGTCTCGGTGCCGGTGGCCGTCAAGCTTCGAGGTGGAAGATCGTCGATCTGAAAGAGCCTCGCTTCGGTTTGCTGACCTTGCCTGGCGTTCTGACTGCGAACGCACGCGCAGACGACAGCTCGCCCGTGCAGCGCGGCTTGTTCGTTCGCCAGAATCTGCTTTGTCAGGTCATGCCGCCGCCTCCGAAGGGGGTGCCACTACTGCCGCCCGCGACGAGCTCGGGGATGAGCTTCCGCGAGCGTTTCGAGGCTCACACGAACAGTCCGGCGTGCGCGACATGTCATCAGCTGATGGACCCGCTCGGCTTTCCGTTCGAGATCTACGATGGGCTCGGGCGCCTGCGACCTGACACCGACCCGGCGTCTACCGCCGGCAAGCTGGATGGCGTCAGCGTGCCAGGCGAGTTCTCCGACCTGGCTGGTTTAGTCGACCTGCTCCTCGCTTCGCCCGAGGTGCCGCAGTGCTGGGCGCAGCAATGGCTGCAGCGCGCGCTCGGACCCGATGCAGCGCGCGAAGACCAGTTGCTTGCCGAGCTAACGCAACGTGTGAGCGGCGGCATTTCACTGTCGGAGCTGATCGTGAAGATCGTGACCGCACCCGCGTTTAGTCGCGTGCAGCGCCCGGCCGCCGAGTAAGGGCTTCGTCAAGCGGGCGCGAGCCCCACGCGCGAGATCATGCCTTTCGCGATCTCACGCTCGCCCATGATCACGAGGTCCACGCCGTGTTCGACCAAGTGGTCGACTTCGGCATCGAAGTGGGCGCGCGCAGTGATGTCGAGCGCGGAGTTCCGCGCGCGGCCGTGAAGCGCGATCTGACCCGCTTCGAGTCCGTTCGGGATCGCGATGAGGAGCCAGCGCGCCGATTTGACACCCGCGAGGTCGAGTACATCGACCGAAGCAGCATTCCCGAGCACCGCGCGGACGCCGCTTTCCCGGAGCTCTCGAACGCGCACCAAGCTGTCTTCGATGACGACGAAAGGGACCGCGGACTCTTGGAGCTGACGCCCGACTAGACGCCCCACGCGGCCGTAGCCCACCAGGATGGCGTGACCAGTGCTCGCATCGGCCGTCGCGGCCTCGCGCTTTCGATCGATCAGGCTGAGCAACAGCGGGTTGAGCGTGATCGACAGAATCGCGCCCGCCAGCACCAGGTCACTGCCGAGTTGCGGAAGCAAGCCGAGCGTCACGCCCAAACTCGCTAAGATGAACGAGAACTCCCCGACTTGCGCCAAGCTCGCCGCGATCGTGACTGCGGTCGACATCGGGTGCCCAAACACGCGCACGATCAGGAGCGCCGCGAGCGACTTGCCCACGACGATCACGAGCAACGTCGCGAGCACGGGGAGGGGATGCGTGAGCAACACCTCGGGGTTGAACAGCATTCCGACCGCGACGAAGAACAGCACCGCAAATGCATCTCGCAGCGGCAGCGAATCGGCGGCCGCCTTATGACTGAACTCGGATTCATTCAGCACCATCCCGGCGAAGAACGCGCCGAGCGCAAATGAAACGCCGAATACTTTGGCCGAGCCGTAGGCGATGCCGAGTGCGATCGCCAACACCGAAAGTGTGAAGAGCTCCCGCGAGCCCGTTCCAGCCACGCGATCGAGAATCCACGGCACTGCGCGCGCGCCACCGACCACCATGACCACCACGAACAGCGCGACTTTGCCGAGCGTCAAAAGCAGCTCGATTG
>DASRXR010001103.1:0-5302 GCA_035687405.1 Polyangiales bacterium | reverse complement strand
GGGATGCCGCCGCTGGAGGCGCCCGAGGATTACCGGCGCGGCGAGATGCAAGGCCTCCGCAGCAAGCTCTTCGAGACGTACTTCGGCTTCGATACGCGGAGCCTTGCGGCCTTCCGGATCGCGCTCGGGCTCACGTGCTGGGCCGAACTGTGCCTTCGCTTTCGCGTCATCCGGTTTCGCGTGAGCGAGGCCGCGCTCCCCACCGTCCCGGGGTCGGCGTTCTCGTGGGTTTACCGCGCATTGCTGCAGCACGCGTCGCTGATCGTGATCGTGCTGTGCGCGATCGCCTTTACAGCGCTCTCGCTCGGCTATCGGACCAAGTGGGCCCAAGCGCTCACGTTACTTGGAGTGACGAGCTCAGCCGCGCTCGATGCGCTCGGCGGCAAAGCTGATATGGTGTTCGGGTCGCTCTGCGTCTGGTCGTTGTTCATGCCGCTCGGCGAGCGCTTTTCGGTCGATTCGGTGATCGCGTCGCTTCGCCGCCGTGAGCAGCAATCGCCGAAAGAGCTGAATGACCGCCGGCCGATTCGCACACCGGCACGGCGGTTCTATTCTCTCGCGAGTTTTGCGACCTTGGCGCAGGTGATCGCGATCTACCTGATGAGCTTGCCAGCGTGGCTTCGCGGCGATGCCGAGCTTTCGCGGGCAGCCTGGGTCGTCGCGGCGCTAGGAACGGTGGCGATCCTCAGCCCGTTTGCACGGCGGTACACGCGAGGCTTTGCAGCCGTAGTCATGCCGCTGCTGCACATCGCCCTCGCCGTGTTCGTCGACTTGGGAATCGCCACGATCTCGCTGCTCGCGTTCTATTGGCTGTTACTCGAGGATGCACACTGGCGACGCATCGCGCAGAGCGTGGCAGGCTGGCACAAACGTCGCGTGGTGTTCGTCGATGAAGACTGCGGGTTTTGCATGTGGTGCGGGCGAATCCTCGCTCGGCTCGATGTGCTCGAGCGGCTCGAGTTTGCGTCGAACGCCGATCAAGATCGTTTGCCGCGGAGCATCTCGATCGCACAAGCAAACGAGAGCATCACGACATTGGAGCCGACGACGGGTCGCGTGCAGCGCGGAGCGGCAGCGTTCGCGGCGTTACTGCGAAGCTTGCCGTTTGGATTTCTGGTCGCGATTCCGTGGGAGCTGCCCGGCTTGCGGCAGATCGCCGAGCCAGCGTACATGCAGGTCGCGAACAACCGGCTGCAGGTGAGTCTGTGGATGGGCTACGGCGCGTGTGGGTTGCCTATTCCTGAGGGCACGATGCCGGATGTCAGCGACGAGACCTCACCCGCCGAGCTCTTCAAGCAACGCGCACTCGCGATCGCGCGCGAGGTAAGCGTGCTGCTACTCATGATCGCAATGATCGCAGCCTGGAGCTTCCGCCGCTGACGGCGACGGCGCCTGCTGGAATAGCTTCGTTCTTGACCGTTCGCGTCACATACGTTTGTAGTTTGCGCGGGCACGAAGAACATCCGCTTGTTTGGCTAAATCACGCATGCTAGGAGCGGCGAATACACCGTCGGGGGCTTGGCATGTGCGTTCGTCACTATGCGTTAGTCGCTCTTGGATGTGCCGCCATCAGTGCGTGCAGTCCGATCGCGAAGCAGATCGGACCCGCCGAAGAGGCTCCCGGTGTAGCGGACGCGAATGGAACGCCTGGCTCCGCCGCTGATGGCGGCGGCACCGGCAACGACAACGCTACGATGAGCGGCCGAGGACCGTCATCATCCGGCGGTTCAGGCGCGGGCGCTTCCGACGGCTCCCCCGGGAAAGGCGATCCGTCGGCTGCCGGCACATCGGCGAGCGGCAGCAATGCGCAATCACCGATGGCGAGTGCGCCAGCCGGTGAGTGCATGGCCGGTGAAGCAAAGTGTGACGGACTCACGCTGTTTCAGTGTTCCGGCGGCAAATGGAGCGGCGGCACGGAATGCGCGTACGTCTGTAAGGACGGCGAGTGCACAGGCTCTTGCGTTCCCGACTCGAAGCAGTGCGACGGAAACAGCCCACAGACATGCGACGGCTCCGGGAACTGGATGAGCGCCACTGCGTGCCCGAGTGTCTGTTCCTCCGGTGTGTGCACGGGCCAGTGCGCGCCCGAAGACACCCAATGCAGCGGCAAGAAGCTGCAGACCTGCGGCACGGATGGCAAATGGGATGTGGGCAGCGACTGCCCGTTCGTGTGCAAGGCCGGCGCGTGCATCGGCACGTGCAACCCCAACGAAACGCAGTGCGTCGACAAGCTGCCGCAAAGCTGCGATCCGAACGGAGTGTGGAAGTCAGGCACCCCGTGCCCGTTTCTGTGTCAGGGCGGGAAGTGCGCCGGCCAGTGTCTTCCCAATATGCTGAAGTGCACCGGCACGATGCCGTCGATGTGCAACGACGCAGGTGAATGGGTGCCCGGCGAGGTCACGGAGAGCATGTGCAATGCGGACTGCACTCCAGGGATGACGGGCTGCAATGGTCCGACCCCGAAACTCTGCAATGCATCTGGCAAGTGGGACGAGCAGAAGATCGTAGCAAACATGTGCAAAGCAGTTTGCACGCCCGGCACCGACGACTGCCGAGGAACGGTACCGATCCGCTGCGGTCCGACGGGGCAGTGGGTCGATGGACCGATCAAAGAGCTCGTCTGTCGTGCCGTGTGCACGCCCAAGGACTCTCAATGCGTCGGGGCTCGCAACTACAAGCAACAGATCTGCAACGACACGGGCACCGCCTGGGTGGATCAAAAGATCGTGAAGGGCAACCCGTGCAATGCCGAGTGCACTCCCGGTGACGGCATGACCTATTGCACCGGCACCGCCAGCGCGACGCCGCAGACCTGCCCCACCGACGGAGCGTTGATCACGGGCGACGTCAAAGCCGGTGCGTGCGGTGCGAAATGCACGCCAGCGCTCAACCAAACGTCATGCGCCGCGACCGTGGAACCCGGCTGGGTCGGCTCGTGTCTGAATGAGGGTTGTCGCTACACCTGGACCGCTCCAGACGTGGTCTACACCGCGTTCTGCAACAGCGTCGGCCAGTGGGAGAAGCGAAGCGACTGCACGGCGACCTGCAACCTCATCGACGGCCCCGCAGTCGGCAATCCTGGCCATGTTTGCGTGATGCAGGGCGGGGTGGCGACGTGCAAGGTCGGTGGTGACTGCTGATCGCCAGCAGTGCCCAAGCGCCGTCAGCGCCCTGCCAGGCGCGCGAGAACGGACTGGAACTCTCGCATGTCGATGTTCACGGACTCTACGACGCGGCCGTACAGCAACGGCACCGGCACGTGCCGATCGCCGAACTCCTCCTGCGCCTTGCGCAACTCCGTCAAAATGATGCGCTCGACCCGCGTCAGGCCATCGCGCACATCTGGCAGGTCGTCTTCGACGTGACGCTTGGAACGCGGCATCGACGTCAGTATACGAGCTACGATTTCTGCGTTCGAGCCAAACGCAGCGCGATCGTTCCTAGAAGCGCCACGCCGGCGATCAACACCGCCCACACCGCGTAGGTCTTGTACGGAGGCGGCGCCTTCGGCTCCACCAAGCGCTCCTTGCCGCCGAGCGTCTTCCGCTCACCCAACGTGCCCTCGGCAGTCGGCGTGGGTTTATCCGGCAACAGGCTGAGCAAGTCGTCGGCTTCGAAACGCGCGTGCTGGGCCTGGTAACGACCGTACGCGAGCGTGAACGGGCCTTCGCCTCGGCGTAGAAACAGCAGTTGATCGGGCGCGTGGTACGTGACGAGCTTGGGCGCACCTGCACCGAGCCCGCCGCCCGTAGCTTCCACCCGCAGCTGGTAGTAGCGGTCGTTGCGACGCGCAACCTCGAGCGTCGGTCCGGTGAACTCGGCGTCTGAACCCGCGATTCGATACAAGCGCGTTCGCGCGACGCTGTCCCACGGCCCTTGGCGCGAGCTCGACGCAAACAGCTCCGCATTCACGATCGTGTTGTTTTCCGGAAGCTTGAATTCGACACGATCGACAGGGAGCGGCCCAGTCAAATCGAAGTCGAACACCGGCGGCTTCGACGTAGCTTGCGCGGACGAGACCACCTGTTCGACCGGGCGCACCGGTTCGAGATCCGCCAAGGTCGCCACGACACTCACGAGTTTAGTCGGAAAGTTTCCCTCACGCGCGGCGCTCAGCCGATAAAACGGAACGGTGGTCGGGCGGAGGATCCCCACCTGATCGCGATCGATGCGCTGTCCGCCGTGACCGAGTTGAATGAGCGCACCCTCGGTCGGAACCTCGTAGAAGCGGACGAGATCCTCACTCGCTTCCACGCGTATGGGTAAGACGCGCTCATCTGCTGACTCGAGCAGCTTGATCTGCAACGCCGCGATCGCGCGCTTCGCAGCGCGTGCATCCAGGATGTACGCCGCTATTGGCTGCGGCGGGCCATCGCTCGCAGCCGCTGCACCAGCATCGCCTGCAACGGACGCCGACTGAGCTCCGCCGACTTCACCCGGCTGCGCGCGCGTCGACTTCGCGCCGTGCTTCGGGCGCGCCTGCACGGGTGGGACCGGCGCCTGCGCGCCGTGGCTCTCGGTTTTGAGCCCGAGCTTCAGCACGCGCCCCTCCGCGTCGCGCTCGATCTCCAATGACACGACCTCGCCGCTCCCGCCCGTCTGCGACGGGCCTGCATGCAGCGGAAAAATCGGCAGCTCCAAAGTGTCGGGCTCGCGCGGTGTTCCGGTGCGTACGCTTCGAATCGCGTGCGGCACTTGAGCACCGCGACCGTTGAACACCATGAGCTCACGCAGATCCGTAGCTCGCATCACCCGATAGAGGTCGAGCGGGACCTGCACACTCACTACCGGCAGCGGGCTGTCCGACAGCTGGATCTCGCGCCCGTACGCGAAGTCGGCAGGCCGAAGAACTTCCTCTGGCTCTGCGAGTGCCTGCCCGACGCAGGCCGCGCTCGCAAGACTCAGGATCGCCACTAACATGAAGAGTCGCTTCGGCCTAGGCGCGCCGCAGTGGGGCAAAAACACTTCGCTCACGTCGGAGCCTCCGGTCTGTGACTGGGCCGCGGCGGCGGCTCGGGTTCCGGGGTGGGAGTCGTTGCAGCTGCCGGCGGCACCGGCGCGAGCGCTCCGATCAGAAGCAACAGCAGCCCGACCCCGATGAACGTTCCAATCTTCGCGCCGGCGCTCAGCTCTGCGAGATCGAGCGCGAACAGCTTCAGGACGACGACGGCGAGCAACGCCGCACCGGTCCACCAAGCGGGCCGAACGCGACGCCGGTGCGCGAAGATCATCAGCGGTAGCGCGATCAGCGTCCAGGAGAGCGAGAACGAGACTTGAAGCGGCGTAGAGTTCCACAACGTGT
>DASRXR010001102.1:0-7842 GCA_035687405.1 Polyangiales bacterium | reverse complement strand
TTGCGCAGACATCGACGAAGACCTGACGTGTGCCAAGACGGTCTACCCGGGCAGTGCGGTTTGTTTGCCCGAGGGAAGTTACCCTGGCGGCCCGTGCGCGCACGGCATGTGTAGCAAGTTCGCGGACCGCGCGATGGTCTGCGACGACAACACCTGCTTGGTCACCTGCACGCCCGACAGTGACGATTCGTGCGGTGCGGTCTCACCCACCTTGGGCTGCGCGCACGGCGTCCTCGCCCAGGACGTTTGTCTTCCAAAAGGCAGCTTCCCCGGCAGCGCATGTGGAGGACCGAACCGCGACCAGTGCGCCCAAGACTTGAACGGCGTCGCAGAGTTGGACATGCAGTGCGTGAACGGCGCATGCGTGATCAGCTGCAACGAAGCCGGCAAGTGGGCCGGCTACGGTGAAGCGCTCTGCAGCTTCGTGGACCCGACGCTCACCTGCGCGCAAGCGGCAAACTCGGTCTGCGTGAAGGCATGCAACAACGGCGCGTGCAGCAACGGCTCTTCGTGCCTCGACCCAGGGACCGCACCGCAGCACGAGAATGCGTGTTTGCCAAACGGTTCGTTCCTCGGCGCGGCCTGCGCGCGAGGAAACGTTTGCCGAGGATCACCGATGTTGGTCTGCGTCCCGGGGAACAATCCGACTTGCGCGCCGGGCTGCAACACGAACAACGGACAGCAGCCCGCAGACGACTACTGCGCTCAGGTCGGCACCAATCTCGGAACCGGCTTCAATCGGTGTTCGAGCGTCGGCAATAACCTAAACATCTGCATCAAGCAGTGAGCTTCGTGTAGCTCTACGCGCGCAGCATTTGCAGCCAGTTTCCGCCGTAGGTTGCGCGCTTACATTTCATCTCTAAATCGCCGATTACGTTACATTGCCGCCCAAAAGCTGCGTGCGCGAATACAACAATTGGCTGCGATTGGTAGCTTACGCGGGTCGTTTAGGTCATGTGCTGAGGTAGAGTTTGCTCGTCCGCAAGGCGACATCAGGTTCGCGTGTGAGAATCATGAGTGCCGCACAAGCGTCGCAGAGAGTGAACCGACTAGGTCCTTATCAACTCCTCGCCAAAATCGGTGAGGGCGGGATCAGCACGGTTCATCTCGGCAAAATGGACGGTCCAGCTGGCTTCAGCAAACTTGCCGCCGTCAAAGAGCTCCACCCCGATCTGAACGCGTCGAGCAAGATGCGAGCGCTGTTCATCAACGAGATGCGCCTGGCAGCGCGCCTTTCGCATCCCAACGTAGTCCACGCGTACGGCGCGAACGAAGACAGTGGTCGCTTGTACCTCGCGATGGAATACCTCGACGGCCAACCGTGGTCGCGGATCCGCCGCGCGCTTCGCGCACGCGGTACGTTGCCGAGCGATCTCCATTTGAAGGTGCTCGCCGAAGTCTTGGCGGGCTTACACTACGCCCACGAGCTGCGCGAGTACGACGGGTCGCCTTTACAAGTCGTGCACTGCGACGTGAGCCCGCAGAACGTGTTTGTCACCTACGAGGGGCTCGTCAAAGTCGTCGACTTCGGCGTGGCGCGCGCGGTGTTTCGCGGTGACACGTCGTCTCGATGGGCGCTCGGCGGCAAGCTCTCCTACATCGCACCCGAGCAGCTGCGCGGCGACGGGTTCGATCGGCGTGCCGATATCTTCGCCGTCGGCGTGATGCTCTGGGAAGCGGTGACCGGGCGACGTTTCGCGCAAACCAAAGATGGCGAGGAGACGCGCCGCCGGCGCGAGTCCGGGATCGAGCCGCGCGTACGTGCAATCGCGCCTGAGGCGCCTGCGGCACTCGTGGAGATTTGCGATCGCGCACTGGCGCTCGACCCCGCTGATCGCTTCGCGACCGCGGCGGAGTTTCGCGAGGCGCTGCTGGGATATCTCGAGGAAGACATGCGGGATGTCGACCGCTTGCGGCTCGATGTCCTAGTCAGTGACGCTTTCAAAGCGGAACGCGCTCAGATCCACAGCATTCTCGACCGCTACTTGAAACAACCGTCCAGTGTGACGAGCTCGATGGAGCGGTTGATTCCGCAACCTGCCGAAGACGCAGCCGAGCTCGAGCAGATCGCAGCTGCGACGCAGCCGCTATTTCCTCGCGTCGAGCGCGAAGAACATCCGTCCGCGGTCGCAGCTTGGCTCGGCGCGAAGCTGGGCCCGACGGTCGTGCACGACGCGCGCGAGCTGCTGAGTGTCATGGTGCAACGTTGGAAGCTGGTGTTGCCGCTGGTTGGAGCCGGCTTCGTGGTGCTGGGGCTCAGCATCGCGAGCATCGTGTCGGGCTCCGAGTCCGACCCACACGCAGCGACAAATCGTCCGAGCACCGCGTCGGCGCCACCGCGCGAGACCAACCTGACGGTCTCGCCAGCTGGGCTTCCGAACAACCTGACGACAGCGACGAATGCGACGAATCCGACCGAGAGCGCTGAGCGAGTGCCAGGCACCATCCGACTCTCGATCGCGGCGTATCCGAAGTCGGCGCGCCTGTACCTCGACGGCGTTCCGTTGGCTGAAAATCCGTATGCGGCTCGTCTGCGCGCCGATCCTCAAGTCCACGTCATACGCGCCCGCTTCGGTGATCGTCTGTCGCAGACGCGGGTGATCGCGTTCGACCGCGATCAGGCCGTCTCGTTCGATCTCGAAGCGGGGTCGAGTGGTCGGACGCGCAACCTGGTAGCGCTCGCAGATGGCGAAACGCTCAGGGCGCCCCGCGGCAGCCGCAATCTCGATTCACCTCGCGCACGTCCGCAGAAAAAGCCCAACGACCTCTACGATAGCGAGCTGATCAAACGGAACGGATCGCGGCCCATCTACGAGGACGACCCGTATCGTTAGGGGTGTTTCTGTCACTGTGTCACGACAGTTCCCACCGGCACGAGCGCTCGACCGCCGAGATCTGGCCAAATTGGGTTGTGCGTTGCAGTCAGGATTAGTCCGCGCGCTTCGAAACGCTGGTCTGCGCGCCGATGACGCGCCACGCTTGCGGCAGGCCGCACTCGCACGGCTGAGCACGCCGGCCGATCGGCAGGCGCTAGGCCCTGCTACCCGCCTATGGTTTCCACCGCACTACAGTCCATGTCGCATGCGGTCTCCGCTGGGGCGCTGCGGTCTCGTGTGCCAGAGAGCGGCAAAGATCGCGCGCAGCTGTCGGCGGCGAGCGATGCGCTGGGTCCTGCGGTGGTCAACCACGTACGGCGTCCAGGAGAGGTCGACGGAAGCGCCGGCCCTGAGGACTCGCAGGCATCGCCAGAGAAGGTCGAAGATTCGGAGAAGACCGAAGAAGCTCGCAAGCTGCAAGCTCGCGACTCCGAGGTGCGTGCGCACGAGCGGGCCCATGCAGCGGCCGGTGGCGCGCTTGCGGGTGCGCCAAGCTACACGTTCGAACGCGGCCCGGATGGACGCAGCTACGCCGTCTCAGGCGAGGTGTCGATCGATGTCTCCGAGGTCTCGAATGATGCTCAGGCAACAGTCCGCAAGATGCAGCAGGTGAAGCGGGCCGCGCTTGCGCCTCAGAGTCCGTCTGATGCGGATCGTGCGATTGCGGCGATGGCAGATGCGAAGATTACAGCAGCGCGTCTCGAGCTCAGCATCACTGGCTCACACGAACAACCGGAGGAACAATCGTCGACCCACACGGCGAACGCTCCGATGGCCGGCGACGCCGCGCACAGGGCGTTCGGCATGCACGAACATCGCAACGCTGCCGCAGCGGCGTATCGCACCGCATCGGTGCCCGCTCCTGGGAACGGCATAAACGTTGTATCGTGAACGTAGTGCGCTCCTGGGTCGATCGCACGCCTAAGTCGCTGCGTCCGCCGCTGGCTCGACCAGATGGCGCGCCAACGTCGCCAGCACTTCCGCACTCGGGGCTCGCGGCGCGAGCGCACGAAAGCCCAACACCAGCGCAAACGGCGCCGGCGCACCGTTGTCGACCGCACCGAGCGGGATCACGCAGTAGCGCAGATCACCTAGCGTCAGCAGCGCCGTATCCCCGAGCGTCTGGTCCGGTAACAGGACAGCCGTTTGTTCGTCGCTATCCACACCGACGTCGAGCTGCGCTGCAGCCCACGACACCAGCTCCGGAGCGGGAACTTCTTCGCCCGTCCCGACCACGCCGCCATTGGCTGCACGGGAGATCACGAATCCGTGATGCGCGCCAGTCAACTCGAGCGCGATCTGCAGACCGAGTTGCGCCCGGCGTTCGAACGTTCGCTCCGTGTGCGTGAGGATCAGCCGCATCCGCGTCATCAAATGTGCGTCGTCCCCGAGCAGCGTGGCCGGACTCGCGACCACTGCCGCGTCACCGGACTCGGCCACTGCGACGCGTTGGATCAAACGTTCGGAGAGCGCGTGCAAACTTGCAATGTCCGTCGATGCGAACTGGCGTTTCATCGCTTCACAGTGTGAGTGGCACGTGACGAAATCTCGCTCGAGCAATGCGACGCGCGCCCTCGTCTCGTGCAACGAGCCGAGGGCGATCGGCCCGGTGCCGGCGTGTCGGGCGAGTAAGCGGTCGCTCTGCTCGCGCGCCGAGGCAAAGTTTCCGAGCGCAGCCTCCGCCAACACCGACTCGATCTGGAGGTGGAGATTCATGATCACGAAGCTCAAATCCTCTTCCGACATCCCCTCGAGCGCGGCCAGACACAACTCGCGTGCTCGAGCATGCTCCCCGACGCGGTTGTGCGCACGCGCGAGAATGCCTTGGCCACGGGACCAACCTCCGGTTTTCGCCGGCTGATCGCTTTCGCGCATGAGGTCGATCGCATCCCGGTAGCGGCCAGTGAGCACGAGGTACGTCGCACGCGCGCGACGCGCCTCGTGCCGAAACGTTGGAAGCTCGCGACTCAATCGCTCAAGTTCGGCCGCAGCGCGCTTCGCGGACAACGCGTCGTGCGTCCAGAGTGCATTCATGCTGAGGCCGATCGGACCCATCGCGACGATCTGCCACGCTGCGCCCACCTGAATCGCGCGCGTTTCTACGCGTTGCATGTATTGCTGCGCCCGCACCGAATCGCCCCAACCCGAACAATACATGGCGCGCAGCTGATCCGCGTTCAACGCGTACAACGGGCCGAAAGATTCGATGCGATCCGCGATTGCCAACGTGGCCGCACTTTGCCGCCAGCACTCCATGACGCCGATCGAGAGCAAGCCGCCGGCCAAAAACTCGCGCCGCACCGTGTCGTTCAAGTTGCGAATCGGCGTAGCGCTTTCCAAGAGCACTCGCATCGCTTCCAGCCGTGCTAGCGCCGCCGCTTGATTTTCACTGAGCAGGCCGCTGATCGCCTCGATGCACATGCGCACGACGCCGACGATGTTTCGCTCGCCGAGCGCCGACAAGGGCTCCAACGCTGCTTTGCAACGCTCCGTCATCGCGATGTCGAGGCTCGAAGTCGCAACGCCGTTCAGCGCAATCACTGCGCCGGCGAGCATCTTCAGCGCATCGCCCACGCCCACGCCGCCTCTCGTACGCGTGACTGCCGCGGTCGTCAGTGCTACGAACAACGCCAACTTGTTACCGATGTAGCGCCGCAACTTGCGTGCGAGATCGAAGCGCAAGACGTGTTCGAGCGCTTCGATCGCAGCGATGCCGTATCGATCGGCGAGCCGTCGGTCCACGAAAAAACTGGCGCCAGCGAGTGCAGCGAGCGGCGCGGCGAGGGTCTCGGGGCCACGACCAGCCGCGCGATACAGCGACACGGCCTGCTCGAATAGCGGCACGGAGCTGTGGCCGCGCGAGTGGTGGCCTTCGAACATGTACATCGCAGCGGCGCGCACGAGCTGCTCGCAACGTCCCGTATCGCCGGCGCAGAACAGGTGCAAGCCGGCGCGCATCGCGTCGATCGGATCTTTCGCCGCAGCCAACAGCGACGCACCCAGCCGCGCGTGGGCACCGGTGCGACGATCCGGCCGCAGCGACTCTGCCAAGTGCTCGCGCACGCTCGCATGCGCAAACGTGTAACCTTGGTCGGACTCGATCAACACGCCGAGCAACGTCAGCTCGACTAACGCGGCGGTCGCCTCATGTCCGCTCGTCTCAGAAAGCGCCTGACAGTCGCCTTGCGTGAGGCGCCCATCGTGGATGCTCATCAGCTCGGCGAGGTTGCGTGCGTGCGCGCTGAGTTGCGCGAGTCGCGCGAGAAACATCTGACTGCGATTTCGAGGCAACTCGGCATCCGATAGATGCCCCGGCAATGTCCAAGTGCCTTCGGAGTACCGCGCGACCCCAGTCTCGACGAGGTGCTCCACGAGCTCGAGACAGTGGGCCGGGCTGCCCTGCGAAGCGCGATACAAACTATCAGACACACGCTCGATGTACGTCGCAGGACCGAAGACGGAATGAAGTAATTCGTGGAGCTCGGCCGCCGTCAGCGGCGCCAGTTTCAAGCCTACCGCCGCCTTGCGAAACATCTGCAGCGGCAGCGCTGGTTGAACGCCCGGCTCGTCGACCAGCGCTACCACCAGCAGTAGCTGGTTTGCATTGCAATACGGCGCGAGCGCGGCGAGCCAGGCGGTGGACTCTTCGTCGCTCTGCTCGATGTCGTCGACCGCGAGCAGTAGGCGCTTCTGCGCCGGGAGCGCAAACAGCCACTCCGTCAAGGCGCTTTGCAGCTGACTGCGGCCGCCCGGCGTTTCATCGCGTACGACCGTTCCGGCGACACCCAGCCGTCGTTGAACTTCGGGCGATAGCTGCGCCAACACGTTCGCGTGAGTCTGCGCCGCTGCGACGGCTTCTTGCGGCAGGCCGTTCAAGAAGCCGAGTGCGATCCGATTCGCGACCCCATACGCCGGCTCCTGTGGATCGGCACGCACGAGGACACTCGTCGCACCGGATAGACGCCCGAGCAGCGAAAGCTCCTCCAGCAACCGGCTTCGACCTAGACCGGCCGCAGCTTCGACGACGATCGCGTCGCCTTGCCCACGGCGCAGTCGTTGCGAGATGGCGCGCTGCTCCGAGTGACGCCCGACGAAAGCCTTGCTGCGGACGTATCCTCGGACCGCATGGTCGACTGTTTCGGCCGGCGGTCCAGCGATCGTATCGATCCGATCGATCAGCGCCTCGGTCGTTTCCGGCCGCGCCCCTGGCTCTCTACGCAAGAGCGAGAGCACCAACACGTCGAGCTCGGCCGGGACCGGCTCGAGCGCGCGATTTTCAACCAGCTTTGCGAGGCTCGAAGGCGGCGCCGGCTCGCGCGCCCAGACGCGTGGGAGATCGTTCAGCGTGCGCGCGGGATACGCGTGCGCGCTCGTGAGGAGCCAATAGGCGAGTGCTCCGAGCGCATATAGATCTGCGCGCTGATCGACTCGCACGCCTACTGTACGATCGTAGAGCCACTCTGGTGCGATGAACGGAGGCGTGCCGACGACCTCGGTCGGAATCCCGAACGAACACAGCGCGCCGAAGTCGATCATCTTCAAGCGACCATCGGGCAAGACCCAAAGGTTGCGCGGCGTCACGTCGCGATGCAGGAGCCGGCGGGCGTGCAACAAACCGAGCAGCGTCGCGACTTGCCGCAGATAGCTGCAGACCTGTCGCCACGGCAGCGGCGCGGCACCTCAGAGGTCGCCGCCCTCGAGGAGCTCCATCGTGTAGAAGAGCCCGTCCGCATCACTTCCGTAGTCGTAGACTTCGATGATGTTCGGGTGACGCAGCCCGTGCAGCGTGTGGAACTCGCGCTTGAAGAGCTCGAGCACCTTCGGGGATTCAGTCTGCGGCGTGGTCTTGAGAGCGAGACGCTTTCCGGTCGAAGTGTCGACGGCCGCGTACACGGCGCCCATGCCGCCTTTACCGAGCAGTGCTTCGATCCGGTAACGCCCCGCGATCAGGCGCGATTCGGTCGCG
>DASRXR010001101.1:0-15205 GCA_035687405.1 Polyangiales bacterium | reverse complement strand
TGCGACGGCTGCAGTTGGCTCACGATGAACGTCGCACCGACGCCGCTGATCCCCGTCTACTACGCATACTTCATCGGCTTCTTCGGCAAGGCGAACGGTTTACCGGACGGGAACGAAAACCCGAACGGACCGAACCTCACGACCGGGGCCGCGCAGCTGATTCGCGATCACCGCGCGGGGTTGATCGACATGTACGCGTCGTACGCGAAGCAGTCGGCCGCGGTGTGGAAAGACAAACCGCTGATCTGGCTGCTCGAAGGCGACTTCGTTCAATACACCGGTGACAGTCAGATGAACAAGCTGACGTACGCCGAGCTCGGCCAGCTCGCGCAGGACATCACTTGCGCGATCAAGAGCAACATGCCGAACGCACTGGTCGCGATCAACCACTCGACCTGGAACGCAGACCAGGTCACGAAAGACTTCTACGGAGCGCTCGACAGAGTGCCGTACGACTTGGTGTGGACGACCGGCGTTCCCAACAATCAGGGTTACCTGGAGGCTTCGGCCAACGACAGCTCGTACAACAAAGCGACTGCGACGTACGCGTATCTGCGTCAGCTCACGGGGCGCGGCATTTTAGTCGACACGAGCTTCGGCCTGTCCGGGATGTCCGATTCGTGGTCGGGCGCGAGCGCAGCAGATCTGAACGCGCGGATCGCGGACGGTGTCATCGCCGCAAACGTGACGATGCCCTCGAGCAGCTACGTGAGCACGGTCAAAACGGTCTCGCCGCAGTTGAATGCGACCTGCCAGTGAGTCAGCGAAACTTCGTCGCGTCGATCGAGTAGCGCTTCATCCAGCGCTGGACCTGCACGCGCGCTTTTCCCATCGCCCGCGCCACTTGGCTGACGTTGCCCTGATGCTCGCGAAACAGGTCGAGCAGCTGGTGTTCGAGCGTCTGGCCTACATCGCCGCCGCTTTCAGCTGCGGGCCCACGCGAACGCGTGCCGAGTGCGCTCACGAGGTGCTGCAGCTCGATGCGGTGCGAGTCGGCGAGCGCTGCCGCGTTCACGAGCGCGCGGCGCAGCTCTCGCAAGTCGCCCGACCAGCGGTGCGTGAACAACCGGCGCACCGCATCCGGCTGCAGCGTGACGGGTGCGCCGGACGTTTTTTCGAGCTCCGG
The DNA here is from genome assembly GCA_035687405.1 of Polyangiales bacterium. GTDB lineage: Bacteria > Myxococcota_A > Polyangia > Polyangiales > JAFGIB01 > JADGRF01. The sequence continues at coordinate 14,079 of DASRXR010001101.1, read as the reverse complement.
CGCGAGCAGCGTCGTGAGCAAGCCGAGATCTTCGATTCGCTCGTTCAGCGGCACGGTCCGAAACGAGTAGCCGTGCTCGCTGGGAAGCAACGCCGACGACGCGCTCACGATCCTGACGTCCAACGGAATGGCGCGCGTTGCCCCGACCGGCCGAACTTCACGCGCCTGGAGCGCGCGCGCGAGCGCGGCTTGGAGCTGCGCGGGCGCACTGCCCGGCTCGTCGAGAAATAGCGTGCCGCCCTCCGCGGCGCGCAATAGCCCCGGCTCATCCTGGCTTGCGCCTGGAAACGCACCCGCGACGTGACCATACAGCGTGCTCTCAGCCAGCGCTGCCGACACGGAGCCGCACCGGAGCACCACAAATGCGCCACTGCGACCCGAGAACTGATGCGCGGCCCGCGCGAAACATTCTCGGCCTGAGTCGACGATCAGCTGGATCGGTTGACTCGATCGAGCAGCGCGCACCAGTCGCTCGAAGGCAAGTCCGAGCTCGGGCAGGAGCGTGCGCAGGATCGGTGGACGATTCTCGAGCTGATCTGCGGTCAAATCGCTCGCTGCAGCCGAGGGCGTCGGCAACGACGTGCGAAGCCGAAAGATCGTCTGCCCGAGCTCGAAGAAAGCGCCGTCGCGCAGCAGCGCCGTCTGCACGCGCGCGCCGTCCAACCGCAAGCCACTGCTCGAGCCGCTGTCGTTCAAACGCCAACCTTCCGGCGTTCGGCGCAGCTGGGCATGGACACGAGACATGCTCCCGTCCGGCACCGACACGTCGAGGCGGCGCACCTGACCGTCGATACGCCGCTCGGCCGCATACTGTTCGCCGCGACCGAATCGCACCTCATCGACAGCTGTGAGCGCATGCCGTGCCGGCGCGACCCGCAGGTCGTCGCAACGCAAGACCATGAAGAGCTGCGGAGCCGGCGTCGAGGACGCCACACCGTCGCGCTCGTCTGGGTTCGTCGCACTCCGCACGTGTGCGAGTGTACCGCGCGCGATCGCGTGCCGCCCTGAGCGGCAATCATTACATTTCGGTCAGGAAGTCGACGGGGTGTCGACTTCGAGCACGTGACTCAACTGGGTCAGCGCATCGCCCGCCTCATACAAAGCCTTGCTGAGCGCCTGGAGAAGCCGCGTCGGCATTCGCACCGGTCCGCGCGAATCGATCGCCATCACCACGACCCCGGTCACCGACATGCCGTTATCGCCAGGATGACTGAGCAACATCGGCATGTAGCGCCGCGTCTCGCTGATCGTCCACGTCGCCTGAGGCGGCTGAGGCGAGCTGCCGACTTCCGTCTGCGTCGCCTCGCGCTGGTCGAGCGCGTCGAGCAAGAATCGCGTGGCAAAGCCGTCCATGTCGAGCATCGGCGGAGTCGCGCCGAGCTGTGCGACGAGCGCGGGCCCCGTGCGTTGCAAAATGTAGAGGTAGCCCGAGTCGCATCGACTGAAGCGCCCCAGCAACGAGAGCGCGCGCTCGGCGCGTTCTTCCGGACCATGCGCGCTGCTGAGCACGGTCGACACGGTCGACTGCACGTCTTCGTTCGTGCTCGAGAGCTCGAGCTGCGGCGCTTGTGGGCTCTCGATCAACCCCGCTTTGCGCGCCGCGCGCACCAACTTGTCGTGCCGCGCGAGGAGGCTCGCTTGATTGCCGATGCCGTACTGCTCGAAGCAAGCTGCGGCGTACTGACCGAACGCAGCGGCGTCTCGCATGCCGAGCGCGATCTCGGCGCGCACCTCGTACGCCGTCCCGAGCTGCACACCCGTGCTCGAATCCGCACTCAAGATTTCGATCGCCTTCGTGATGTTCGCGAGCGCCGCTGAAGTGTCGCCGTTGCGCGCTTGCGCGAACGCGAGCGGGACGAGCACGATGTGCGAATTGCCGACGATGTTCTTCTCACGCATCGTCTCGAGCAGCGTTTCACCACACGCGACCGCATCCGCATAGCGCTCCTGCCGCGCGATCGACCAGAGCAGCCAGCCCGCGGCGAATGACCAGGCTGGATGATTCGCACCGGGCATCAGCGCGAGCGCGCGTTCGAGCTCCGCTTGGGCGTGCGCATAGTCACCACGCAACGCTTGATACGCCCCGCGCCCTGCGAGAGCGATCGGTTGGTAATTCACGTGCTCGCGCGCCATGAGCTCGATCTCGCTCAAGTATTGTTTCACGCGCAAGAGATCACCGATCGCGGCGTAGCCGAATACCCACTGAAGTGCTTGCGTTCCTTCGAACAGTTGCGGTGGACTGTTCTGGATTTGCAGCAGCTCGGTCTGAACGCGGTACTGCTCGGCCGCAACACGGTCGCCTTGAAACAGCGCCGCGATCGCGCGCAACCGCAGCGCGCTCACCGCGAACAGGGGATCGCCCTCGACTGCATCGGCACGCTCGAGAGCACTGGGCCGCCCGATGTTCGCTTCGATCAAACCACAAGCCCACAGCACCGCGTAACGCATGTGAATGCGGTGCACGGTGTTCAATCCCGCGCCGTCCGGCTCTTCGAGGCGCTTGGCGATCTCGAGGTACGCCTGGCGCGCCTTGTCGCCGCGACACGACATCAGCTCGAGCGAAGCCTCGATGTTCTTCTGAATGATCGCGAGCGCTGGGGAAAGCGCGGCGAGCGGCGTGAGCGACGGCAGTGCTTCGAGAAAGCCTCGATCCATCATGCGCGACGCCATCCCGAGCGCTTGGATCTCCAGCTGCCCGAGATGCGTCATCGCGGGAAGGATCGCGAACCCACGCTCGCGCTCGGGTGTCTCGGCGTAACGCTTTTGTGCATCGCCGAGCGCCTTCCCCAGTAGCTCGCTGTCGGGCACTTTGCCCGAATACTCCGCGATCAAATCGAGCCCCGTATCGTGACGCAGTTGTTCCGCGACCTCGAGAACGGTCGCGCGCTCGTTGCGCGCGGTCAGGATGGAGAAACCGGCGAGCGCAGTCTGCAGCTCGAGCCGTTCGAGCAGCGGCCGCCCTTGCGACCGACACAATGCGATGCACGTGTGAAACGTCTGCGGCCACGACTTCGGAAGCGACTGGACGTACTCGAACAAGTCGACCGTGTCGACTTGGCGCGGCTCGCGATTGACCGTTACGTCTTCGACGAGCATCGCGAGCGCGCGTTCGATCTCACCGGCCGCGAGTAGGTGCTGAATCAAGCGAAACTGATCGCTCGGGCTCGGACCGAGGCAGCCGGCGATCCTCGAATGCAGCGCGCGTTTCGCCGCGTCCGGCACGCCTTCGAGCAACAAGCGCTTCCAACCGGGGCGACTCAAGCTCACGACTTCGTCGTCGACTGACACGATGCCGGCAGTCGACAGCTCGAGCAGCTCGGCTTGGAGCTGTCGCCCATCCGCGTGCGCGGTGAGTCGAGTCGCGAGCTCGAAGGTCACGCGCGGCAGCTCGGCGAGTGCGAGAACGCGCGCGAGTTCGAGCGCGGACGCAGACAAGTCGGGATCGAGCGTCTCGCGCACTGCGGCTGCGAGCAGAGCCGGATCGAGCGTCGCAGGAAGCGTCCAAGTACCCGCCGCGTAGCGCACGACGCCGCTGTCGACGAGGTGCTGCGCCACACGCATTACGAGCCCTGGGTTTCCGTGCGTCGCACTGAAGATTCGATCGGCAAGCCAACGCGCGTATGGCACGTCGCCGAACAACGAGACCACCAGTTGCTCGGTCTGCGCCGCGTCGAGGTTGCGCAGCCGAATCGCATCGGACACCGACGTGAACAGCTTGATCGCACGCTGCTCGCGCCGCTTGTTCTCGCCGCTCACCGTACTGAGGACGAGCAACCGGTGATCGCGAGCTTGGTGTGCGAGAAGTGCGAGGAGTGCTGCCGAAGGCTCGTCGACGCGTTCGAGATCGTCGACGACCATCGCCAGCGTTCGCTGCTGCGCGACCGCGAGGATCACGTCTCTCAACGTGGCTTGGAGCTCACCGCGCACGGGTTGGTTCGCGCTGGGCACCTCCGTCGCCGATAGCCGCGCAGGCGCAGCTTCGGGCGTGATGCGGCGCGCGAGCTCGGGCATCAGCGGCGCGAACAATCCGACTTGCGGTCGAAGGAGCGAGCCCGCGAGCTCGGGCAACTGCTCGTACAGCTGCTCGAAGAGCGCACTCGCGGCGCCCCAGGGTTCGCCGGCCGAATCGGACGCGTCCGCGCGCAGCACGATCGCACCGGACAACTTCGCGTCGAGGGCGCATGCATCCAGCAGCCGCGAGCGACCGGTGCCCGCAGCGCCGCTCACGAGGATCGAAGTGCCGTGTTTGTCGTTCGCACGTCGAAGCTGACGATTGAACGCAGCTAGCTTGTCGTCGCGACCGACCAGGTTCGGTGTGGAGAGATACGCCGCGCTGACCACCAGCGCTTCTTGGACCGGGAAGTCCCCGATCGCGCTCAGCCGATCCATCACCTCTGCAGCGGACGGCGGCCGCGCGTTGGGCGCCTGACTGAGCAGCGCCATCACCAGCTCGTCGAGAGCTGGCGGGATACCGGGCACGAGCTGCGAAGGTGGAGGCGGAACCGCGCGCCACAGATCAGGCAGCTCGTTCAAGGCGCGCGCAGGATACGCGTGCCGGCCCGTGAGCGCGTAATACGCGGTCGCACCGAGTGCGAACAAATCGGTTTGGCCGTCGAGCATCTGCCCGTGTAGCGCCTCGGGTGCGACGAACGGCGGCGTACCGACGACATGTTTACTGCGACCGAACTGCACCATCGAGCCGAAGTCGAACAGTTTCGCGCGTTCATCCGTCGTGCAGCGAATGTTGAGCGGCGTCAGATCGCGATGCACGAAGCGTCGCGAGTGCAGGAGCGCGAGCGCGGAACAGACGTCGCAGAGCAACCGGCAGGCTTCGCGCCAGGTGATCGGCGAGCGCTGGCGCAGGTCGCCACCGGTGAGCAGCTCCATCGTATAGAACGGGCCCTGCTCATCGGTGTGATAGTCGTATACCTCGATGATCCGCGGATGGATCAGCTGCGAAAGTGTATGGAATTCGCGTTCGAACAGCCGCGCGACGTGATTGTCCGGCGGGTTGAGAGGAATCAGCCGCTTGAGCGCGACGACTCGCTGCCTCGCGAGGTCTTGGACCTGGAACACGGCCGCCATGCCTCCGCGTCCGAGCAACTTCTCGACGCGGTAGCGTTCGGCGATGAGCTCCGGTCCCTGCACCGAAACTGCCTGGCCCGTACCCATCTAGCTCTAAGTGTAATCCGGCGCGGCACGGCGCGGCGAAGCGAACTCGCAATTCGAGCCATGCGCTCGCGTCTGACATGTGCGACGAGTGTCAGGCTGGCTGACGCGTAGGTGCGATTTCTCGGCGAACGCCGCGATTCTCGCGCTGCGCAGCGAGCTCGAGCTGCGCGACCGTCTGACGATGCACTTCATCGGGTCCATCGAAGATACGAAGTGTGCGTGCAGCCGCGTACATCGTCGCAAGTGGAAAATCCTCCGACACTCCGAAGGCGCCGTGGGCTTGGATCGCCCAATCGATCACCTTCACCGCGACGTTCGGAACTACGACTTTGATCATCGCGATCTCTTTGCGCGCGGCTTTGTTGCCGACCGCATCCATGCGCGCCGCCGTGTCCATCACGAGCGAGCGCGCTTGATCGATCGCGCAGCGGGCTTCCGCGATGCGTTCATGCCAGACCGAGCGATCGGAGAGCCGCCGCCCGAACGTAACACGACCATCCAAACGTTCGCACATCAGAGCGAGAGCTTCCTCGGCCACGCCGATCGAGCGCATGCAGTGGTGCACGCGACCAGGCCCGAGCCGCCCTTGCGCGATCTCGAAACCGCGACCTTCGCCGAGCAGCAGATTACTCACGGGGACGCGCACGTTTTCCAGCTGCAGCTCGGCATGGCCGTGTGGCGCTTCGTCGTAGCCGTACACCGACAGGTGCCGCAAGAAGGTTATCCCCGGGGCATCGACCGGCACGAGGATCATCGACTGCTGCTGGTGACGCGGCGCGTCGGGTGCGGTCTTGCCCATCACGATCAGCAGCTTGCATTGCTCGCGATTGGCGCCGGTCGACCAACACTTGCGTCCGTTGATTACGTACGCGTCGCCGTCGCGCCGAATGCTGCATTCGATGTTCGTGGCGTCGGAGGAAGCGACCTGAGGTTCGGTCATCGAGAATGCCGAACGGATCTCCCCTCCGAGCAGAGGTTCGAGCCACTGCGCGCGCTGCCGGTCGGTGCCGTAGCGCTCGAGGATCTCCATGTTGCCGGTGTCGGGTGCCGAGCAGTTGAAGACTTCAGCCGACCACGGGATCCGCCCCATGATTTCGCACAGGGGCGCGTACTCCGTATTCGTCAGCCCGTTCGGTGCGCGCTCGGAGCGGGGCAGAAACAAATTCCACAGTCCGGCCTCGCGCGCACGTGGCTTCAGCCGCTCGATCGTGGTCGACGCAGCGAAGAGTGCTCCTCGGCGGCGGTTTTCTTCGATCTCGAGCAGGTACGCGGTGCGATTCGGTTCGATGTGCTCCGCGCAGAACTCGCGTAAGCGTCGAGTCAGCTCTTCTGCGCGGGCTGAATTCGTGGTTTGCATGGCACTTTCTCCTTGGCTGCGTGTGTGCGGGGAACCTGACCGCTCGAGCGTTGCAGGTCGAATGCAACGTGTGCATGGGAGGTCATCGAAGACGTGCATGTGACAAGCAGTCGACTGATGTTCGACAATGAGGCGCGATGTCCATCTCACAAGTCGATCTGAACCTGTTCACTGTGTTCGACGCGATCTACCGCGAAGGTGGGATCACCGCTGCGAGTAAGCGCTTGCACTTGTCGCAACCGGCGGTGAGCCACGCGCTTTCACGGCTGCGCGAGCTGTTTGCGGATTCGCTGTTCGAGCGGCAGGGCAACGCGATGATTCCAACACCGCGTGCGCGAGCCCTCGCGAGCTCGATCCGCAGCTCGCTCGGAAGCTTGGAGCAGCTGCTCGCGAGCACTGCCACGTTCGATCCTGCCAGCACACCGCGCAGCTTCGTGATCGCGACGCGAGACTCCCACGAGCTCTCGATGATGCCGCTACTCGCAAAGGTCACGCGCGAGGGGCCAGGCCTCGACATCGCTGCAGTTCGGATGGAGCGGCGGCACCTCGAAGAAGAGCTCGAGAGCGGCGATCTCGACTTGGGGATCGATATTCACTTACTGCTGTCGCCGGAGATCCACCGCGAGCAGCTGTGCTCGGAGCCGCTCGTCGTGCTCGCGCGACGCGATCACCCGGTCGTGCAGGGCGCGCTCGACCTCGCGACATATCTTTCTCTGGATCACGTGTTAGTCACAGGGCGCCGGCGCGGGGCGGGGTACGAAGACGCCGCACTCGGGAAGCTGAACTTGACGCGGCGCGTACGCGTGCGTTGCCAGCAGCACGCGGCTGCGAACGAGCTCGTGAGCCAGTCGGATCTGCTACTGACCATGACGCGCAACCACGCGCTGCGGGTGAACGAGCGCATTCAAAACCAGGTGCTGGAGTTTCCGGCCGAGATTCCGCGCTTCGAGGTGTTCATGTATTGGCACGCGAACGTCGAGGACGATCCTGCGAACTCGTGGTTGCGCAGGCTCGTCCGAGACGCACTCGCGTTCTGAAAACGGGCTCAGCCGCGAGCGTGATGGGATCAGTCTTCCTGCGCAGCGGCCCGCACTCGGTCGATCAATGCTTCTCGGGTCGTGACTCCCAGTTTCTGCATCGCCCGATGACACAGCACCCGCACCGTCGAGTGGGCTAGACCGAGCTCGTACGCGATGAACTTGTTGGAACGACCGATCGCAGCGAGCGCCACCACCTCACGCTCACGCTCCGATAGCTCGGGCGACTTTGGCGCCTCGACCAGGTTGCGGCGCGCGACGATGTAGTGCTTGCCGTCGTTCTCGTACGCGTCCACCAGTGTCCAGCGCCGCTCGACCATACCCTTCCACGCGTGCAACGCTTGCTTTCCGTCCTGCCTCGCGCGGTTTCGCGCCCAACGGCGCTGCGCGACCGCATCCTGTAGATTCGACTTCAACGTCCGAAGGTCGACCGGCGAATCGACGTGCTCGAGATTCCCGTTGTCCGAGAGGATCGCCTCGACCGTGGCCGCCGCGAGCTTCCGCTGCAACCGATGCGCCGTCGAGAGGTGCACTGCAATGCTCTTCAACAACTCGCGCTGGTCGTCCGTGAACGACAACGCGCGCGGAGAAAACACGTTCAGCGCGCAACCCACGCCGAACGGACTCGCACCGTTGATGAGCAGCGTGTCTCGCAGGCCAGCCTGAAACTGCTGCGCACAGATCGGAGCGAACGCCTGAACGTCGGTGATGAACTCGGTCGCGGTTGCAGCGAGCGTGTTTCGATACGCCGACACCACGTTGCGCTGCAACGCTGGACCTTGGTGCAGCGCTTCGAGCACGCGCTGCAGCTCCGGTTGATCACCGAGCACTTCGATCTGCGCGCTATCGACACACTGACCATCGGCCAAGTCGTAGAACACACCGGCGAAACGAGCGCTGTCGTCAAACACGGTAGACAGTGTTTGCAGCACACCCTGGAGCCAGGCTTCACGAGGCTGTTCGACCCGATACAAGCTCTCGAGAATACCGACGAAGTCTCCCTGTGATCGCAACTGCTCCATGGCTTCATGGATGTAGGCCCGGCGCGACGCCGCGCATGTGATGCGCACCACATGCGGTCGCGAAAGTTGGCATCGCTCCGCTTACGCAGTTTTACGTAAACCCGAAATCGCTACCGCAATGCGTCCTCGGCGCTAAGTACAGCCACACACGAGGACTAACAGGCCATGACACAAATCACTATCGGTAGTCAGTCGCAGCGTGACAGCTCACGATGTGATCGCAACTGGCATCGCGTCCTTGCGATCGGGTTCTCGCTGTTCGGAGCTTGCGCGGCGGAATCGCACACGGCTGAAGATGAAGTTCTGGCGCAAACCGGCAATTTGATCGCCGTGCCGGACGGCTCGGTGCGCGGCAGCACGGCACGAGGAACGCGAAGCTTCATCGGCATTCCGTACGCGGCTGCACCCGTCGGTGCGCTGCGCTGGAAGCCACCGATGCTCGCAGAAACCTGGTCGGGAACATTCGACGCGACGGGACCCGGCGTCGCATGTTTTCAGTCAGACAGTGAATCGACTGTCGAACAGAGCGAAGACTGTTTGCGACTGAATGTGTTCGCGCCGGAGAAACAGTCCGAACAGCTGTTGCCGGTGTTGGTCTGGCTACACGGCGGTGACAATGTCCGAGGATCGGCCAACGATCTTCAGCCGTTTATCGGCGCGCGGCTCTACGACGGCGCATCGCTGCGCGAGTACGCGAAGACTGAGGTCGTAGTAGTGACTGTCAACTATCGGCTCGGCGCGCTCGGATTTATCGCGCATGAAGGGTTGACCGCGGAGACCGGCACCTCGGGCAATTACGGGCTCATGGATCAACAAGCTGCGTTGTTTTGGGTGCAGCGCAGTATTCGCGCATTTGGGGGCGACCCGAGCCGCGTCACGCTATTCGGTCAAGGGACAGGCGCAACCGATGCTTGCTATCAGCTGGTCGCACGCGATGCGGACGATCTCGTGCATGCTGCCGTGCTCGAGAGCGGCAGCTGTAGCCAAGCGGTGCTCGCGGAACTACCGCTGGCACAGAGTCGAGGCGCTGCGTTCGCGCGCGAGCTGGGTTGCGATCGCGACCAGATCGCCGAGACGCTCGCGTGTCTGCGCGCGAAACCGGCGGGAGAACTCGCGAGTAGCGCTGAGCTCATGCAGACGGGAGGTGGAATGCCGGCGACCGGCGCGCTCGCGATCGTCGATGGGCAATTTATCCGGGAGCAGCCAAAGGCGGCATTCGCAGCGGGTCGGTTCGAGCAGGTTCCGATGATCGTGGGCACAAATGCGCGCGAAGGTTCGTACTTCATGCGCGAGCACGAGCAGTTGGATAGCGGCGATGCGTATCGCGCATGGCTGACGACTGCGTTCGGTTCGATCCAGGCTGGCCCGATCGCTGCGGAGTATTCCGTCGCTGACTCGAACCCGCACGAGGTCGCGACGCAACTGATCACCGATGCGTTCTTTACCTGCCCGGCTCAAGGTTTTGCCGATCTCGCGAGTGCACACGCGGATGTGTACCGCTACGCGTTCGAGCGCGCGGCGTACATCGCGCCGCTCGAAGGACTCGGCGCGACTCACAGCGCGGAGCTGCTCTGGGTGTGGGACGTGTGGCCGCGCGTCTCGCCGTACGCGGGCGACGACGTCGGCCTCTCGCAAACGATCGCGGGCTACTGGTCGCGGCTCGTCGACGGCGATCCGAATGGGAAGTACTCGCCAGAATGGCCGCGTTACGAGCCGACCGCTCGGCAGGAGCTCGTGCTGGACATCGAGATCTCAACGCGGCAGCAACGCGACGCCCGCTGCGAGTTCTGGCAAAAACTCCGAAGCGGCGAAACGCCCGAGGCCACGCGTTGACGTCGAGCGAATAGCTTGAGACATGTGCTCAGATGGCGCGTGTCTCGTCCGAGCATTCGATTTCGACGACCGCGACCGAAGCCCAAATCGTGCTGCCGGACGTGGGCGAGCGCTCGCCCGCACCGCGGACGGCCAGCACGGGTTTACCCGTCGAGCTCCTGGATCGCTCGGCGCAACGCGTCGGGGTGCTCGCAGCGTCGGTCGCAAGCGTGGCGTTCATCGAAGCAGTCGCGAGCCACGCCTATTCCTACCTTCACGAGCCGCACTACCCGCAGCGCGCCGACAAGCTGGATTTGCTGGGCGTCGCAGCGGCGGTGTTGATCTCCGGCGCGATGTGGGCGCTGAGCCGCGCGGGCATTCTCTCGAGCCGGCGGATCATGCAGATCGGTCAGGTGTACGGGCTCGTGCTCGCGTACATCATCTCGTGCACGGATCACGCGGACTACTTCTGGCAAGGCGGGCGAGGTCTGCACGGTCTGCCGGTGTCCGTCGTCCTGATCCTGACGTTCCCGGTGTTGATCCCGACGACGGCCGTACGCGCCGTGATCCTCGGCCTGGCGATGGCCGCGACCGGACCGCTAGCACTCTGGACGCTCTACCTGGCACTCGGCTACGAGCGACCGAGCACTTCCACGCTGCTCGAGACGTTTCCGTGGATGGCAGCGCTGATCGCGGGCGTGCTCGCCGGCATCGTTCACGACCTCGGCCGAGCGCTCAAACGCGCGCAAAACCTCGGTGCGTACACGCTCGAGGAAAAGCTCGGCGACGGCGGCATGGGCGAGGTTCATCGCGCGCGCCACACGCTGCTCATGCGCGAAGCTGCGATCAAGCTGATCCACCCGGCGCGCGCGCCGGATCCGATCACGCGAGAACGCTTCAAGCGCGAAGCGCGCGCCACCGCGGCTTTGAAGTCGCCGCACACGGTCGAGCTCTACGACTTCGGGGTGAGCCAAGCCGGCGCCTTCTACTACGTGATGGAGCTGCTCGATGGCTACGACCTCGAACGCTTCGTCCGCAGCTACGGGCCGCTGGAGCCCGCGCGCGTCGTGTTTTGGCTCAAGCAAGTCTGCCACTCGCTGCGCGAGGCCCACGACAAGGGGCTCGTTCACCGCGACATCAAGCCCGCAAACTTGATCGTGTGCCGCTACGGGCTGGACTACGACTTCATCAAGCTGCTCGACTTCGGCCTGGTGAGCTGGCACGCGCCGCTCGTGCTGGAAGACACGCTGGTGACGGGCTCGGAGGAGATCCGCGGGACGCCCGCGTTCATGGCGCCGGAGCTCGCGCTGCAGCACGGGCCCGTCGACGGCCGCGCCGATCTGTACGCGCTCGGCTGCGTCGCGTTTTGGCTGCTCACGGGGCGCAACGTGTTCGAAGGCAAGACCGCGATCGAGCTGATCGTGGAGCACGTGCACGCCCAAGCGCCCTCGCCCTCCCAGTTCTCGCGCGCGCCGATTCCGGACGCGCTCGAACGCATCGTGTTGGCGTGCCTGGAAAAGACGCCCGACAAGCGGCCGGCGAGCGCGACTGCGCTCCTCGAGCAGCTCGAGCTCTGCGCGATCGAGCCGGCCTGGACGCAGCGGAGCGCCGAACAATGGTGGCGCGACCGAGGCCCGCGTTGATCGCAGGGACTTGTGGCGGACCTGCATAAAATGGCAAGAGTCGAGCATGGAGCGCCTGCATAGCGCAGTCGGAGCAGTGGTCCTGCTCGCGCTCGCGTTTGCATTCTGCCCTGCGGGCCTGCGCCGCAACGTTCGCTGGCGGGGCATCGCCAGCGGACTCGTGCTGCTCGTCGTGTTCGCCGCGCTCAGCTTGCGACCACCACTGAACGGCGTGTTCTCGTGGGCCAGCCAAGCCGTCAACGCGCTACTCGCGTTCAGCAACGCCGGCGCAGCATTCGTGTTCGGCCCGCTCGTCACGGACACGCGCATCGGCTTCGTATTCGCGTTTCAAGTGCTGCCCGCCGTGATCTTCTTCGCCGCGCTGATGTCGGCAATGTACTACGTCGGCGCGATGCAGCTGGTGATCCGCGGCGCGGGGCGGCTCCTGTCGCGTTGGCTCGGGACGAGCGGCGCCGAAAGTTTCTCGACCGCGGCGGATATCTTCGTCGGGCAAACCGAAGCACCGCTGGTCATCAAACCGTATCTGTCCACGCTCACGCGTTCGGAGCTGATGGCGTGCATGACCGCGGGCTTTGCGACGACCGCAGGCGGCGTGCTCGCGGCCTACGTGGTCATGTTGCGCGACCTCGTGCCCAACATCGCCGGGCATTTGCTCGCGTGCAGCGTAATGTGCGCGCCGGCATCGCTCGTGATCGCGAAGTTGATGCTGCCCGAGTCCGAAACGCCGTCGACTCGCGGTGAAAAACCAGCGCTCGACACGGGCCCGCGCAAGCCGGGTGGACTGATCGAAGCGATCACCAACGGGACCGGCGACGGTTTGCGCCTCGCTGCCAACGTGGGCGCGATGTTGATCGTGTTCTTGGCGCTGACGGCGCTCGTGGATGGGGTGCTCGGTTGGATCGGCAGCGCGGTCTTCAACACGCCGATGAGCTTGGAGCGCGTGTTCTCGTTCGTGTTTTGGCCGCTCTCGTGGTTGCTCGGCGTGAGCCCGGAAGACGTGCCTAAGGTCGCGACCCTACTCGGCCAGAAGACCGCGCTGAACGAGTTCGTCGCGTACACGAACATGACTCAAAAGCTCGCACAGGATCCAACCTGGCTCAGCGAGCGCAGCCGCGTGATCGCGTCGTACGCGCTGTGCGGCTTCGCGAACTTCGGCAGCATCGGCATCCAAGTCGGAGGTTACGCAAGCCTCGCTCCCGAGCGGCGTGGGGATCTCGCAGCGCTGGCGCCGCGCGCAATGCTCGCCGGCTTGCTCACGACTTGTTTGGTCGCGTGCGTAGCCGGCGTGCTGATCTGACCTGCCAGAACTACTTCGCTCGAAGCTCGTCCGCGATCCGGGTTGCGTTGTACACGACCCGCAACGCTTCCAAGATCGACGCCGAGTGCACCGCGACGGCGCGATTGTTTTTCTCCTCGAAACCGTAGTCGCCCCCGAGCGACGGAAGGTTCCCGTCGAAGATCAACCCCACGATCTGCGCGTTCTTGTCGATCACCGGCGAGCCCGAGTTACCTCCCACGATGTCGTTGGTCGACGTGAAGTTGAACGGCGTATCCAAGTTCAACTTCGCACGCGCGTTCAACCACGACTTCGGCAGCGCAAACGGATCTTCGCCCGTTTCGCGGTCGAACGCACCGCGAACGTTGGTGAACGGCGGGATCGGTTTGCCGCGCTCGATCCAGCCCTTCACCGTGCCGTATGAATAGCGCAGCGTGAACGTGGCATCCGGATACACGCTCGTGCCGTACGTCTCGAAGCGCACCGTCGCGATCGCCTCGTGTGCTTTCTCGAGTACGCTTTCGATCTCGTCTTCGTAGCGCTTGCGCACCGCGCGCGCGTCGCCGTCGATCAGCTTCGCGAGCGCGATCAGCGGATCCTTCGAAGCATCGACCGCCGCCTTGCCGCCTTCGAACAACTGCTTGCGGATCGCCACGTTCGCGAGCGTGCTGCCGCGGACGAGCTCATGCGCGAGCTTCTCCGGCGACTTCTTGCCGAGCACCTTTTTCACGATCGGGTCGTCGGCACCCAAGATCTCGCG
>DASRXR010001100.1:0-4571 GCA_035687405.1 Polyangiales bacterium | reverse complement strand
CATCGTCCGCCCGAGGTTTTCTGACATGGAATTGAAGTTGCCGGCGAGCACGCCGAGCTCATCTTTGCTGGTGATCGGGATGCGATGCTTGAAGTTGCCGGCACCGACCTGCTCGGCACCGTCGACGAGCGTGCGCACTGTGTTGGTCAGGCTTCGCGTGATGGAGAACCCGACGATGACGACGATTGCGAGCGCGGTCAGGTTTCCCCAAATGATCGTGCTGAGGGTCTGTGAGATCGTTTCGTCGGAGACCTTGGCGCGGGCGGCGAGCAGGCGCTGCTCCTCGTCCGCGATCTCGCGCAACAAGGTCTGGACGAGATCCGCTCGCGCCCGCGTATCACTGGCACGCAACTGTTGAAACGCGGCGTCGGCATCCTTGTTCGAGCGTGTGCGCACCAGCTGATCGAGCGTCGCGACCTGCTCCGCGACCGCGCTGCGCAGCTGGGGTATCCGGCGTGCCTGGTTTGGATTGTCGGCGGTGGTGCGCGCGAGCTGTTCGGTCGTCTCGTTCGCTTGGGCTTGCGCGGTTCGGAAGTTCTGCAGCTCCGATTCGTCGCCATTGATCAGGTAGGCGAGCACGCTCGCCGTGGAGTCTCGCGTCGCAGCTACCAGCGACTCGGTCAGCTGCAGCGCGTTGTGGGTGTGGTTCACCCAGCGGCCGTCTTCGACCAGGTCGGTCGTATTGCGGTACACCGTGATCCCGACTGCGATGAACGCGATCAGCGCCACCACGAAGCCCACGCCAATTTTTCTTCCGATCGTCACGAAACCACCTCCGGTCGCGCGTTGGGTTCGTCGCCGATGACCAGCTCCGGGTGCGCGAGTATCGCTGCACCGTCGAGCACTGTTCGAGCGTCGCTGGTCACGCCTTGGACGAGGTCGTGACCATGTCGGGAATCACTTTCCGCGCGGTGCAGCGTTCGCGGATCGAGCGCGAAGATCTCGTCGATCTCGTCTGTCAATAAACACAGCTCGGGTAGGTCCGCGCCGAGCACGAGCCATCGCGAGGTGTCGCTCCGCGGGACGCGGTCGACTTCGAACCACTCTCGCAAGTCGAAAACGGGCAAGATCTCACCGCGCAGGTTCGTGACACCTCGCAAGTGCGTCGGCGCTCCGGGTAAGCGCGTGAGGTCGCAGGGCTTGATCACCAGGTGCACGAACTCCGCGGCGACCGCGTACTGCTCGCGCGCCCACCGAAACTGGACGAGCTCGACTTCCTGTGCGCTTCGAGTCGTGCTGGTCGTTGCGAGCGTGGTCGACTTGCGAGCGAGCGTGCGCGCTCGCTCCGTCAGGATGCGGTCGCGTTGCTCGGGATCGATTTGCGAGTCGTCCTGTAAGGAACGGGCGAGGCGTTCGCGCGCGCTCTTCCAGTCGAGCGCCTCGCGGCGGGGTTTCGAGCGGGTCAAACTGGGCATCTTTTAGCAAGCTCCTTCAGCGCATGAGCAGCGGCGTTGCCTAAGCCCTCTGCGACGATGCCGTCGCCGAACGCGACGACGTCGTCGGGTTGAGACTTCTTGCAACCCTCGTAAGTGTTCCGGTACGCGCGACGCGCGCCTTCGAGATCGTTCAGCCGCTCGAGGATCGCGCCGTGCGCGAAGTGTGCGATCGCGAGCGAGCGATCGAGGTACAACGCACAGCGCACCGCGTGCAGCGCGTCCTGCAGACGTTTGCAATCCATCAGCGTCATCGCGTGCAAATAGTGGAGCTCGGCCGCCATCGAGTGTTTGCGCAGGCTGAACGAGCAGCTGCGCTCGGCCGGCCTGGCACCCTCGAGGTTCCAAGTCGCGCGCACTCCGAGCACGCTGAGCTCGAGATCGTCCGGCAGCGTGTGCGCGATCGCGATCGTCCGCGCGTAGTCGGCGCGTTCGAACGCGGCGAGCGCTTGCTCGTGCAGCGATTCGAGCGACGTCTCCGCCGGAGGCGTGGACTCCAGTGGAGGATCAGGCACAGGCAGCGGAGAGCGCAGCTGGCGCGATTCCAGGCGCTGCGGTGCGCGCGGTTGGTCGATTGGCTCGGGCGCACGGCGATAACACACGCCTTGTGGAAGCACGACGACCTCGAACGGTGCGCGTTGGCCGAGCGTCGGATCGGATGGCCCGGTGATGAGCCACCCGCCCGGCACGAGAGCGTCGAACAAGCGGCGCTCCAACCGCGCGATACTGTCAGTGCCGAAGTAGATCATCACGTTGCGGCACATGATCAGGTCGAACGGGCCGACGTCGTCCGCAGAGTTGGCTTGTTCGGCGACGAGGTTCAGCTGCTGGAACGTGACGTGCTTTCGCAGCTCGTCGGTCACGACGTACTCCTGCTGCTCGCGCCGGAAGTACAGCGGCACGAGCGCTGGATCGATCGCGCGGAACGACCACTCGCGATAACGTCCCGTGCGCGCCGTTGCGAGCGCGTGTTGCGAGACATCGGTGCCGATCAGGTACGAGTCTTCGAGAATGCCTTGCTCGTGCAGCAAGATCGCGAGCGAGTAGACTTCCTCGCCCGACGCGCAGCCCGCACTCCAGACGCGCAAGCGTTTGATCGGGTGGCGCGCTTTTCGAAGCGCCGGCACGATCGTGTCGCGAATCAGCTCGAAGTGTTCCGGATTGCGGAAGAAGTATGTCTCGCGCACCGTCACTTGATCGAGCAACTCTTCCCACAGCGTACCGGCGGTGAGCCGGTTCTCCAGCTCGCGCAGGTCGCGCAGGCCGACGAGGTCGATCACATGTCGGGTCGCGCGCGCGAGGTCCGTCTGCGCGCGTTTCATGAGGATGCCGGTGCGGCCTGTGACGAGGTCCGCGATGCGGTCGAATGCGGCGGTGTCTGCCGTGCTGGTCATTCGGTTGGCGACTCCGCCGTGCTTCGCGTGCTCTCGAGTGCCGCATCGAGCGCGACCGCTTCCGCTTGGGAGAGGAATGCGCGCAGGTCGTGGATCAGCACCAACCCTTCCTCGGTCGCTGCGACGCCGGCCAGGTGGCCGAGTGCGCTCGGTAAGTTGCCGGCGTCATCGACCGCGAGCACGGTGAGCAACTCGATCCCGAGCGCGGCATCGACGTGAAGTGCGACGCGGCGCGGACCGGCGTGCGCGATCAAGAATTGATCCGAGAGCTCGATCGTTTTGTGCGGATGACCGAAGCGGACGCGAGCGTCGAGCACGGGAACGATGTCACCGCGCACGTCGATGATACCGAGTGTGATCGCCGGTGCGGTCGGCAGCGCTCGAACGGCGACCGCGCGCACGATTTCGATCACGTCGCACATCGGCAGGGCATAACGTTCGCCCGACAGTTCGAACAACAACGTCTCGACTGAAGTCGTTACGGCGGATTCGCTCGCGTCGCCGCGGCGTGTGATTCGGTCCCGCGCGTTTGCACTCGCTTCCACGCCGCCTCCCCGGGTGAACAAGTTAGTCGCTGCCAGACTAACAACTAGTTCAGGCAAATCATCGAGCGGAGCCATGCATAGCGTCAATGACCACAGCCAGTTGTAAGATGGCTCCGGCCTTCTGCGACTAGCCGCACAGGCTCGTGTGCGATCGCCGCCTACAGCTGCGGCGCTTCACGCCACTGCGCTCAACTCCACGCGCTCTCGTCGTCCACTTCCGCTTCGCTGACGGCGGCGGCGAAGCGAGTGTCGAGCGGCAGGCGAATCGTGAGCGAGGTTCCCTCCGGCGAGCTGCGGATCTCGAGGCGGCCTTGATGTTCGTCCACGATTACCGCGCGCGCGTGTGCCAAAGCTTGGCCTGTGTCTTCGTTTTGCGAACCGAGCACGGGGTCCAGGACGCGCTGCAGGGTGGTGTCGGCGATGCCGAGCCCGTTGTCTTCGATCTCGACCAGCACCCAGGCTGGCGCTTCGACGCGGCTCGCGATGCGGAGTTTGCCTTTTGGTCGCCCGCTGATTTCGGGGCGGCCCATCGCTTTGACTGCGTTCAGGAGCGCGTACAACACGACCTGCTTGATCGCCACGCCGACACACTTCACGAGCGGCAGCGGCTCGCTGAGCGCCAGCTCGAGCTCCGCGACCTGATGCCATTGGCCGCGCGTGACTGCGATCGCACCGCGAATGATCTCGTTCAGGGAGTGCGAGTTGCGTTCGGGAAGACCCGGCCGGGCGAACTCGCGCATGACCGCGACGACGCGGGCGACTTGCTCGATGCCTTGCCGCGACTCGGAAATGCAGCGCGGAACCTCGGTGACGAGGTAGTTGTATTCGATCCGTTCGAGCACAGTCTCGACGAGTGAGCGCTCTGCCGCGGACGGCAGCTGTCGCAGCTCGGCGACGACCAACCCGAGCGCTTCGAAGCTTTCGGCCAAAAACGCGAGGTTGTCCTGGATGTACTGCGCCGGTGTATTGAGCTCGTGGGCGAGCCCTTCCGCCAGGTGTCCGATCGCTTCGAACTTTTGGTGCTCGGCGCGGCGTAAGCGCGTGTCGTTCAACCGGCGATGCGCTTGCAAGAGCTCGATCTGCGTGCCGACGCGTGCGAGGAGCTCTTCGGGCTCGGCTTGCTTGCCGATGTAGTCGTTTGCGCCGGCGCGAAACGCCTGCACCTTGACCTCGGGCTCGTCGTGGCCGGTGATCATCAG
>DASRXR010001099.1:0-5509 GCA_035687405.1 Polyangiales bacterium | reverse complement strand
CGCGGTAACCGCTCCGATGCAACGTGCGCACCAACTTCTCTTCGAACGCGAGGCCGATCGATGCGAAGTAGCTCGGATGTTTGGTCTCCGGATAAATGCCGATTGCGCGATGCTTCACGCGCGACTCGACTTGCGCGAGGCGGATCACGTCCTCAAGTGTTGGAATCAGGAACTGCCCGTCGTATTCCGTGTTGTCGGGCCGTAGGTCCGGCAAACGCTCGCGCGCGCGTAACGTCTTCAGCTCTGCGAGCGTAAAGTCTTCCGTGAACCAACCCGTGATCTCGGTGCCGTCGATGAGCTTCGTGGCCTTGCGGTCCGCAAATTCCGGATGGCTCGCGACATCCGTCGTTCCCGAGATCTCGTTTTCGTGGCGCGCGACGAGCACGCCGTCCTTCGTGGACACCAAATCCGGCTCGATGAAGTCCGCGCCTTGCTCGATCGCGAGCTTGTACGATGCGAGGGTGTGCTCTGGGCGATATCCGCTCGCACCGCGATGCCCGATGATGATCACAGGTTCCTTGCAGTCGTCTGCGCGCGCTACCCGAGGCATCAGAGTCAGCGAAACGCCGGTGAGAAGTGCAACTGCCAACAAGCTTGCACTGCGATTCGTGCCAGAACAGATGGAGAAAGCCAACTTTCGCTCCCGAATGGAAAACGACATCGCGTAGCCTCCGCAGATAGGGTTTGGCTCGAGCTATCAACAGGCCGTCGCGGCCGCGGCACGGTTCGGTGACAAGACGCGCGCACCGCGTGAGCACGAGCACTGAACCGATCGCCGCTCGTAGCTGCGGACAGTAGATGACCTCGAGCGGAGCGAACTGCACCACACGCAGATTGCGCGTGTGACGCCGCGGCTTTACATCTGCTGCAACATTTTCATCGTTTCAGACCCCTGACTTGACGTTATCGCGACTGGATGTATGGAGTTCCCCCGAGAAGATTAGTATGCGGCGCATTACTGCGAAGAACGTTCCTGGAATCAGTCAGTCATCACTTGCCGTCTCGAGCGAAGCTCGCAATCGCGCAGCACCTGCGAGTAGTACGGACAAACGCGCAAGCAGTATCGCGGACGGTGCGCGGATGCGGGCGCACTCGCACGAGTCGAGCGAGTCCGCTCCACTGCGAAGTCGCTTGCAATTCCGCAACGATGTGCTTGCGGGTTTGCGCGCGAGGCCGCGCCGCCTGCAATCCGTGTACTTCTACGACGACGTGGGCAGCGCCCTGTTCGAAGAGATCACGCGCTTGCCTGAGTACTATCTGACGCGCACCGAGCACGCGATCCTGAGCCAGCACGCCGAACGCATCGTCAGCCCGGTGTTGGGACAGCCCTCGTGTGTGGTCGATCTGGGCGCGGGCGATGGTCACAAGACGCGGCTGCTGCTCGAGAAGCTGCACCAGCTCGGCGGCGACGTTCGGTATGCGCCGGTCGATGTCTCGGCCGCGGCGTTGTGGGATTCGGAGCAACGCATTCAGAGCGAGCTTCCGTGGTTGCGCGTCGACCCAGTGCACGACGACTACATCGCGGGCTTGGCGCGCGTGCGCGAGGCACAGTCCGGTCGCAAGTTGCTCGTGTTGTGGCTCGGTTCGAGCATCGGCAACTTCACGCTCTCGCAAGCGACGACGATGTTGAGCGGCCTCGCGAGCGCGTGTGAGCCATCGGATACGCTCGTAGTCGGTTTCGATCTGCTGAAAGATCCTTCGCGGCTCGTCGCTGCGTACGCGGATAGCGCCGGCGTCACGGCGCAGTTCAATTTCAATCTGCTGACGCGGATCAATCGCGAGCTCGGCGGCGACTTCGACCCGAAAGAGTTCGTGCATCACGCGACCTTCGTTCCCGATCGAAGTGCGATGGAGAGCTACTTGCTGAGCCGCCGCAAGCAGACGGTCACGGTCGCGGGTGAGCGCTTCGACCTCGAGGCCTGGGAGCCGATCCACACCGAAACGTCGTACAAGTACTCGGAGCGGCAGATCGACGGGCTGCTGGCTGCATCGGGGTTGACGCGGACCGCGACCTATCGAGACTCTGAGGGATGGTTCGCGGACGTCGCGTGTCGCCCCCTGCGCGGGTCGGCTCCATGACCCCTCCCGCAGCGGATAGCGGCGAGCTTTCGCACGCAGATTCGACTGCGGATGTGACGGGAGAACTGCTCGCGCGGTATCGCAGCGTGCGCGCGTTCACGGAACGCCTCTGCGCGCCACTTCACCCGGAAGACTACGTCGTGCAGTCGATGCCCGATACGAGCCCGGCGAAGTGGCACCTCGCGCACACGAGTTGGTTTTTCGAGACGTTCGTGTTGCAGCCGCGTGTGCCGGGCTACGCGCCGCACCATCCGCAGTTCGCGGTGCTGTTCAATTCCTATTACGAGGCGGTCGGTCCGCGGCATCCGCGCCCGGAGCGCGGGATGTTGTCGCGGCCGAGTGTCGACGAGGTGTACGCGTACCGGCGAGCGGTCGACGTGGCGCTTCTCGCGTGGCTTGCGAGCGCAGAGGTCTCAGCTGAGCTTCGTTACGTTCTCGAGCTCGGGTTGTCGCACGAAGAGCAGCATCAGGAGCTGCTGCTTACCGATCTGCAACACATGTTGTCGAAAAACCCGATCGCGCCGGTGTACACGCCGCACCTGCCTCCTGCAGCCAATGGCGGCGCTGGGCAGCTCGGAGCTGCGGGCTACGATCGCTTTTCCGGCGGGCTCGCGGAGATCGGACACGCCGGGGAGGCATTCGCGTTCGACAACGAGCGGCCTCGTCATCGCGTGTTGACCGAGCCGTACGAGGTCGCGCAGCGTTTGGTAACGGCGGGGGAGTATCTCACGTTCATGCGCGACGGCGGCTACACGCGGCCGGACCTGTGGCTTTCGGATGGGTGGCAGTTCATCCACGAGCACGGCATTCAGATGCCGCTTTACTGGGAAGAGCACGACGGCGTGTACTCGCGGTTTTCACTGCACGGTATGGTGCCGGTCGATCCCGCGCAGCCGGTGTGTCACGTGAGCTTTTACGAGGCAGACGCCTATGCGCGCTGGGCCGGCGCGCGCTTGCCGACTGAGCCGGAGTGGGAGCTTGCGTACGCATCGAAGCCCGTCGCGGGTCAGTTTGCTGGGCAGGCGCAAACGTCGCTCTTACCCGCGCACAGCGGTTCGCCGTTTGGTTCGGCCTGGGTGTGGACTGCAAGCCCGTACGTCGCGTATCCGGGCTTCAAACCGGAACCGGGCGCGCTCGGCGAATACAACGGCAAGTTCATGTGCAATCAGATGGTGCTGCGCGGCGGCTCGTGTTTTACGCCAGCGAACCATCTGCGCGCGACCTATCGCAACTTCTTTCCACCGACGGCGCGCTGGCAGGTCACGGGAATTCGGCTCGCGCGGTAGCCCGTTACTGCGCGCTACTTCGACAGGCTCGACATGCGCGATTCGACGTCGAACAGCTTCAAGCTCTCGCCCCGCACTTGAAGCTCGGCGCGCGGCTGGAGCTTCTTCATCAGGCTGGGAAACTCGCGCTGCAGAATGTCTTCTGTCGCATCCTTCCCGTCGCGCAGCAGCAAGTGCGTGATGCCGAGTTGCAGGATTTGCGCGCGTTCGGCATTGAACTGGCCGCGGACGTAGAAGTTCTTGTAGGGCGTTCCGAGCACGATCCCCGGGCTGGGGAAACCCACGACCGTTGCATCGCGCGCGCCGATCTCCTGCTGGAGCCGCGCAGCCCCGTCGCGCACCGTGTACTCGGGCCTGCGCAGAGACACGAAGTTACCGTACGCGCTCCACGCCACTGCAGCTGCCAGCGGCAACGCGATCAGCGCGCGTTGGGCCGTCCAGACCGTGCCGCGCTCCCGCATCCACTCCCGCGCGCGTTCGAGACCGAGCCCCGCGACGAGCGCAGCCGGCGGGACGGCGATGGTCCAGAATCGCAGCGCAGACTTCGCGAGCACTTCCATCGCAAACAGCGCGCTCGCAAACCACCCGAGCAGCACGAACGCGCGATAGCTCGGCCAGCGCCGCGTGCGAACTGCCTGGACCCCGTACGCGAGCAACGTCGCGACCGCGATCGGGCCGCTCACCGGAATACTCGAAAAGAAGTGCGCGTAGCGTTCGCGATCGCGCAAGCGGAAGAGCAGCGTCTTCAGACCGCGGTACTGATTGCGCGGAGGGGCGTCCGAGCCGAGGATGACGTGATTCACGTTGTGCAGCACGGCGCGGACGTAGTCGCTCGTCGCGATGTACAGCCCCGACAACACCAGCAAGAGCACCGCAGCAGCGATCACGAGCTTCGCTTGTTTGCGATCTTCGTCCGAAGCCTGAAACGCGAGCAGCAAGCGATAGCCGCTCGCGAACGCGATGAACGGAAGTGCGTAGACCGCGGCCTGTTTACTGAAAAATGCAAACACGAACGCCACGTGCGCGACGATCAGCCAGCGCAGGTTCCGTTCGGCATGGAGCAGCGCGAGCGCCGCAAGTGTCACCCAGGTCCCCACCGCAGGCTCGATGAAGCCGACGCGCGCCGTGTGGAAATACACGGCGTCGATCGCGAGCGCGAGCCCGACGAACACGAATGCGCCGCCCGAGCTGACTTGGTGTGCGATCGCGAGCAACAGCGCGAAGCCGAGAGCGGCGTAGAGTGTGCTGAAGATCCGCAGTTGCGGGTAGTCCGTGCCGAACACGTGAAAAAATCCGGCGAGCGGATACACCCACGCGGGGCTTTGGGCGCGCCAAAATTGATAGTCGTCCGCGCGGCTCAGCTGAAACGCACCAAACAGCGCGAAGTTGCGCGCTTCGTGGGACTTGGCGGGCGGCTCGGCGTAGAGCTCGCGTGACTCGCGTCCATTGATGGAGCTGGGCGGATCCGCGTCGAGCTGCAGGCACCGGAGCGCGACGAACAAGAACGTGAGCGCCGCTATCAGCAGCGAGCCCGGTCGACTCGGAGTGGATACTGACAAAGTGCAAGCTCGCGGTGAGACGCGCGCACAGTGTTACCGACAATCGGCGGTGCGCGCTCGATTTTCGTGCCGCGCGGCCCCGCCGGTGGGGCTTTCCCTCCGGGTGAGAACTCGCCATACTGTCCGGCTCAGGAGTGGGCCGTCACTCGCCCGAATTTCTTTGCGCGCGTTCAGACTCCGTAAGAAGGACAAACGCCGGCTGTTGATCGGCGGGTCGATTGCGTTTGTCGTAGTCGGGGTTCTGGTTTTCGCGGTTCCCCAGCTAGTGAAGGGGCGCGTCGAAAGCGCAGTTCACGACCGCACAGGCCTGACCGTCAGTATCAGTCACGCCGGGCTCGGCTTGTCGTCGGTGACGCTGAAGGGCGTTGCGGTTCGCTCGGCCGACGGGCACAGCGTCTCGGTCGACGTCGAGGAAGCCGAGGTCGAAGTCGGAGTCTTCGCGGCGCTGTTCGAGGGCGCCGCTGCGGTGAAAAACGCGCGGGTGAAGGGGGTCGAAGGCGAGGTCGACGTGGCGTCGGCCGACTTCGCGGCCTTGCGCGAAAAGCTGAGCGCGCGCGAGTCCACTGCGGACCCGGCGACTCCGCG